>DATCRI010000041.1 GCA_036569045.1 Chthoniobacterales bacterium
CAAGCGTCCGGAAATATTCGCTGTGACGGCGCAGCGCCTTGCCGCGATCCGCGCCGAGCCTGGCGTCGGCCATTTGCCGAATCGGCTCGAGCATGTCGAAGCGAATTCCGCCCGCCTTCTCGGTCGCGTGAATCAGCGAACAGGTCAGCAGATAATGGATGTAGCCCAGCGCGAGCTCGTGGCTGATGCCATTGATCTCGGCGGCGGTCTTCGCGGTCCACCCGCCGGAGAACAGGCTGAGGGTCAGGAAAAACTTGGCGATGTCCGGCGGCAGCAGCCGTCGGCTCCAGTCGAAGATCGCTTCGAGCGTGCGCTGCCCTTGCAACGAATCCGAGGCGAGCATCGCAAAATTTTCGCGGAGGGCCTCGACGAGTTCGCCTGCGGTAAACACCTTCATCTGGGCGGCGGCGAGTTCGAGTGCGAGCGGCATGCCATCGAGGAGGCGGCACACCTCGGCCACCTTGACGATCTCGGACGCATCGAGCGAAGCCTCGGAACGCACCTGCCCCACCCGCTCGAGGAAGAGCTGGACGCAATCGAACTTCTTGAGAATGTCCGGGTTCGTCTCCGCCGTCGGAGGAACCGCCAGCGTCGAGCAATGGAATTTGCGTTCGCCGGCAAGCCCCAGCGAGGACCGCGACGTCACCAGGAGCCTCAACGCAGGGACCTTCGCAAGCAGATGGTGCACGATCAATGCGCCTTCCCCAAGGAACTGCTCGAAGTTGTCGAGCACCAGCAAGGTGGGCGTTTCCCCGAGGAGCTGATCGATCTGCTCCATCGGATTTTTCGTGCTGTCAGGCTTCGCCCCCAGAGCGAGAAGCACCGCGTGCGGAATCGCCTCCGCCTTCGTCACCTCGACGAGCGGAACGAAAACGACTCCGTGATCATAGGCGCCGAGCAATCGCCGCGCGACCGCAAGCGCCATCCGCGTCTTGCCGATGCCGCCCGGCCCCGTGAGCGTGACGAGGCGCACGCTGGAGTTTTTCCGGCGAAGAATCCCTTCGATCTCCGCCAGCTCCGCGGCGCGCCCGAAGAAAGGATCGCGATTCTCCGGCAGGTTGTGGCGACGCGCGTGGCCAACCTTCAGCGGCGGGAAGGTTTTCGACGTGCCTGCAGGATCCAGTTGGAAAAGCGGCTCCGCCTTCTTGAATCCCCGCAAATGATAGGTTCCGAGCGAGGTCAGCCCGATATCCTCGGCTCCGGCAACAGCTTCCTGAAGCGACCCCATGGTGAGGACCTGCCCGCCATGGCAGGCCGCCACGAGGCGCGATGTCTGATGCACGGCGCGGCCGCGATACTGGCCGTCACGGAATTCCGCGTCCGCCAGATGAAGGGCCATCCGCACCCGAGGCATGCCAATTTCCGGGGTCCAGTCCGCGGCCGCGAGCCGGGCCTGCATGGCGATCGCCGCGCGAACGGCCTCGATCGGCACGTCGAAGGCAAACCACAGGCCATCGCCCGCGTCCTGAAATTCACGCCCTCCCCTCTCGAGGGCGACATCCCGCAGGATCTCGTGATGAAGACGCAACGTCTCTACATAACGCTCCGGAGATTTCTCCAGGAGAAGCGTGGACTCTTCAATGTCCGTAAAAAGCAGAGTTGTTTTCCCCATCGTCAATCGCCCAGCCCTCGTTTCGTTTCAGAACGAAAGGCACTTCTGCCGAATTTCCTGTCGTAAGAAAAGCCCATCCAATCTCTCGAGAACAGAATCCCCCGCACGGAGAATCACGCGGTCGATAAAGAGGGATCCTGTTTCAGGATTTGGAATGTGTGTTTTATTTTCCACCACAGAAACAGTTGTCTGGTATTTATCTGGAATCGATCCCCTGTCAATTCACGAAATGCGCTGCCGCCGAATTTCCCGCATTTTGGTCTGAATGAGGAATTCGTAGATCGCAAGCATGGCGGTGTAGGTGAAACCTGGTCGACCTTCGAGAAATCCGCCACGAAGCAGGTAGGTGTAAGTGAAGCGAATCAGCGGCCAGAACGGAATCCGACTGACCAGCGGTTTCAGCGCCTTGTTGCGGAGCGAGGCGTTCCGGGTGAAAACGTCCCTGATCCCGCCGGATGCCGCCAGCCGATCGCGCGCCTCCAGCGAGGAATAGCGATTGTGCCGATCAATCCAGGCGCTCCATCCCTTACTGAATCCGAAATGCAAATAAGGCTCGCGGATCCAATCGAGTCGGCCCTGCACTTCGCCCTCCTTCTGGCCGTGACCGGCGTCGATGAATCGCACCCGCCCATTTCGCACCAACCGAAGCTGCCATTTGGGAAAGTTGTCCGCGCGTTTCAGCCAGACATCGTCGAGCATCATCTTCCAGCAGCAATAGTATCCCGCCACCTCGGCGGGAGCCTCCGTCATCGCTGCCACCACTGCGGCCTTGAACTCGGGCGTCGCGACTTCGTCAGCGTCGAGGAAGAGCGTCCAGCCGTGAGGAAGGCGGTCGAGAGCCCAGTTGCGCTGCTTGCCGAAGGATTCGAAGGGATGCTCCCAGACGGTGACGCCGTGCTCGGCGGCGATGGCCAGGGTGCGATCGGTGCTGCCGGAATCGAGCACCACCAGGGTGCCCAGCCCCGCTAGAGCCGCCAGACAATTCGGCAGGTCCCGCTCCTCGTTCTTGGTCAGAACAACGATTGTGAGATCATCCATGGATTTTCCGAACTTCCTTCCTGTATTTCTTTAACCCTCGATCAGCGGGCGGGGTTTCCCTTTACGGTGACTCCCGGAGCCACGTTTTTTGTGACAACGGAACAGGCCCCAACGATCGCCCGTTCTCCGATTCGCACGCCTGGCATGATGAAAGCCCGGGCTCCCAGAAAAACATCCGCGCCAATGTGAATCGGCGCCGTTTGCAGGGGAATCGATGGCAGCGAAAGATCGTGCGTGCCGGTGCACAGGTAGGCCTCCTGCCCAATGACGGCGCGACGCTCGATGATGACCGGGCCGAGGTTGTAGACATTCGTCCGGTCGCCGATGCTGGCCTCCGCCCCAAGCGTGAGGTTCCACGGGATCTGGATCCGAGCCCGTTGATGCACGAATGGCGTTCCCTCGATCTGCGCGCCGAAGGTCTTCAGCACGAGCAATCGCCATTTGTAGAAGGGCTTGGGAGTCCAGATGCAAAGAGCCATCCAGACATATTCCCAGGCGAGAAGGCCGAGCCGTTGGCGCAAAGTCCATGGGGAGGCCCCGCGAGAGACGGCGGATTGATCGTGCGTCGTCAGCGCCATGATACCTCTGCCTCGAAGATGGGATGCAAATCGGAGAAACTCACCGGGTGGATTTTTCAGGCGTCGTTTCCAGAAGGCTCAGGAAGTCGTTCTCGTATTGGGTGGCGACATTCTTGAGCGAATAAGTTTCGGCGACCTCGAGGCATTTTTGCTGAACCGGGCGCAATCCCTCCCCAAGCAGCGAGACCTTGTTCAGGACCGCCGCGAGATTGTCGGTGGGGTTGGGCGCGAGCTCGAACGTGAATCCATTCACGCCGTCCTCGAGGTAATCGGCGAAGCATTTGAGATTCGACACGATCGGAACGCAACCGCTGGCCATCGCTTCGACGGGCGTGAGCGGGGATGCCTCTCCCTTGGCCGCGATCGAAGGATAAACCAGCACGTGGGAACTGCTGTAATAGGCCTGCAGTTCCTGCGAGGTGAAAACCGGCGCGCACCATTCGATGGCGCTTCCGAGAGGAGCCGCCCGCTCCCGCAGGCTCCGGCCATATTCCTCGCCGCCCCCCCCACAATGCTGGGCATCCGGCCCGACGATACGCAATCGCGTCGGGATCCTGGTCATGGCCAGGAACTTCTCGAAGGCTTCCAGCAGGATCTCGATTCCCTTCTCGGGATGAATGCGCCCGATGTAAACGATCTCGAAGCGCTCCGGGGTGCGAACGGGAACGGACTCGGGAATTTCGAAGTCGAAAGGCAGCGAATTCGGAATCATCCGCGCGATCGGTTCCACCTCCGGGGTCTGTTCGACCACCGCATCCTTGATGACGTTCGAGACCGACTGGAGCCGCGCGACATGCCGGTAGAGCGCCATTTGCCGGCGGGGAAAACGCGCAATGTGGACGTAGATCTTGCCCCGCGAGCGACGGCGCTCCAGCACGGGCAGCCAGAACGTATTCGTCACGAGGATGTCGGCGGGAGGCAGCCGCGGCACGACCTGCAGGCTGTAGAGCAGGTCGAAGAAATTCGTCCCGAGCATGCTCTTCGGTCGATCGAAACTCGGGACGCGGCGATGCGTCACGCCATCGATGACTTCGAGATTCGGCAGGCGGGTATCGCAGCGGGAGAAATGGGTGACCTCATGCCCGCGGGAAACGAATTCCTTGCCCAGCCCGAACCAGACTTTCTCGATGGCCCCGCCATTGAGCGGCGGAACGGGAAAATAGGGCCCTTGAACGATGGTTATTTTCATGACGGCAAAATGGCGGTTCGGGCAGGCGCAACTTCCCGAATCAATTCGAGGAGGGTGTCGGCCGCGGCGTCGATGTGAAACCGCTGGCGGAAGCATTTCACGGCGTTTTCGGCCATGCCGGACTTGTCGACGGGAGATAGCAGGGTCCATCGGGAAAGCATCTTGAGCGTCCCCTCCTCGGTATCGGCTTCCACCAGACCGGCGGCATCGCTTTCGATCTCGCGCCAGATATTGACCTTGTTCGAGATCAGCACGGGCTTTGCGCAGGCCAGGGCCTCGACCACGGCGATGCCAAAGTTCTCCTGGTGACTCGGGAGGACAAACGCCTCGCTCCGGCGAAACGCGCCCCATTTGAGATCTCCCCGCAGCATCGGCAGAAAATGCACCACGGGAGCAGATCCTCCGGGGACGTCCTTCCCGTTCCCGATTTCGAGACCGAGGGAACGGGCCAGGGATTTCAATTCGGCGAGGTAAGCCTCCGAGAACGGCGGTCCCGCGATCACGAGCGGTGCGACGTTTTTCGAGTCGGATTTCGTGAGGGCGGCATATCCGCGCAAGAGCAGATCCACGCCCTTCTTTTCGTGCAGACGGCTCAGGAAGAGCAGGAACGGCTTTTTCGTCAGCGCCGGATATTCGCCGTCAAAGGCCGCGCATTGCGTCGCCACGTCCTCCGGCGGACTGACGATGCCGAGCCCGACCACCCGCTCCGTGCAGCGATAGGGTCGAAACGTATCGCGCGCCAGCAATCGCTCCTCCTCGCAGGTGAAGCACACCGCGGCCGCGTCGCGAATGACGTGGTTTTCGAACAACGCCCAGTAAATCGCCTTCTTCAAGTGCTTCGCGGGATAATGCGTCTTGAACCAGGGGTCCAGCATCCCGTGCGGATACACGAGGTAGGGGCAATTTCCGCGTAGCGTCCACCAGACAGCCAGCCCGGGAAACTTCCACAGGCCATTGATGATCACAATGTCATAGGTCGCGCGGTTCTTTCTGAGCCACGAGGCCAGCGTGCGACTGAAGGCAAACCCGCCGGCATTCCCGCCAAGGCCGTGCCAGGTGCCGGCAGTGGTTTGCAGCCAGGGAGCTGTCGGCGGATCGAGCGTCACGACGGAAACCTCATGCCCGCGGGCCTCGTGCGCGTCCACGAGGTTTCGAATGGCCTCGACGGGGCCTCCGGCCGATGGATCGGCCGAGTCGATGACATGCAGGATTTTCATGCGGGCAACCGAAGATCGCCGCCCGCGGAATGGCTGCAGGAAATTGTGTTCAAGCAGTCGCCCGTTGATTCCATTTGCTGATCACCTGATCGTAAAGGCTGAGGTAGGACTCCACCATCGCCTCCTGCGAGTATTTGGCGCCATTGACGAGCCCCCGCCGGACCATTCCATCGCGGTCGTGCAGGCCCTCCACGACGATTTTCGCTGCCGCCACGGGATCCTTGGGGTCGAAGAATTTTGCGGCGTCCGCGCCGATCTCGGACATCGGACTGGCGTTCGTCGTGAAAACAGGGCAGCCGGAAATCTGAGCCTCGATGAGCGGCCACCCGAAGCCTTCCGCGAGAGACGGAAAAAGCAGGGCCTCGGCGCTCGCATAAAGGGCGTTCAATTGCTCGCACGTGACTTCGCCAACGTAGAAGACATCGCCCTCCAGGCCGAGGGCCTTGATCTTTTCCTCGTTCTCGGCCGTGTGGGGCTTCCCCGCGATCACGAGAACGCGGCGAACGGGACTGATCTTTTTGATCTCGGCGAAGATATCGAGCAGGCCGCCGCGGTTTTTATACCACTGGGTCCCGCCCACATGGAAAAGGAAGCGGACCGGCGGCTCGAGTTTCACGATCCGCCAGAGCGGAGCGAGCAGGGTCTCGATTTCATCCGGAGGGAGCACGTGATACGGGTAGTTGAGCGCGTGGGGAATGACCGCCGTGTGCCCGGCATCGAGCTCAGCCACACGCTGAATTTCCCTCTCGGTCTGGGTGGAGACGCACGCCACCATCCCGCTTTTTTTGAGACTGCTGAGAATCCAGTTCTGAAAAATCCGGCCCGACCACTTCGTGCGATTCTCGGGGATTTCGTTGAGAGCGCTGCGGATGGCGAGCGCGTCGTGGCAGGTGACCACGTGGGGCTGATCCAGCACACAACTCACGTAGGAGGCGTTGCCGTGGTCGACGATATGGTAGATCACCGGCGGATTGGACTCGCGCGCGGCGCGCGCATTTTCCAGCCGGGCGAGCCGGGAGAGCGAGTGCGGGAACAGAAGGAATTTATCGATGTAGGCGATCCACTTCACCAGCGCGTTGGGAAGGCGAGGCATTGCCGAAAGCACCGTTGCCCGCGGGCGAATCCGCGCGACCGGAACGCCGCGGGCCTTCAGGGAATCGAAAAGCATGTCCCCGTAGCGCAGGATGCTCTCCTGACGGTCCGGAAGAAAGTTGCAGATAAGAACGACCCGATACGGATGCTTGTGAGCGTCCGTCATTCTCGAGGTAGAGAAGGCGGGCAGGAAATCGGAAGGCGTCATAAACTTAAGTCGTCACCGCGGGCAAAGGCTCGGCAATGGTGGTCTTCGAGGAAACCTTCGGCGAACGACAGGCAGCGAGAGCCAGCCCCGCCTGAAAGCAGGCAAACCCCTGCACGTTCGTCACGCCCCACTGCCCCTGAATCAAATTCACAATGCAGGAGCTGAGTAACAGGATCGGAAGGAACTCTCCAGCGAGAAGCGCCTGGAGCGATTTCCACCCCACGATACCCGCGAGCCAGCAGCGAAACAGGATCAACGCGCCACCCAGCAACGCGCCACTTTCCCAGATCAGCCGGCCCCATTCGCCCTCCGCACCAAGGAACACGCGCTGCCCCATCGTCAACTGCGCGCCGACGCTCGTTCCGAGTCCGCTGCCATTTCCAAACAGCGGAGTGCGTTCCATGATCTCGAAAGCCGCGCCAGCGTCACCGGTCAATCGCGAGGTCACGAAAGCCGTCTGGTTCGTCTGGTCGGGATTCGCATCGACGAAGCGCTGGTCGAGCTGCCCCTGTCCCTCCTTGTAGAAACTGGTGTGCTGAAGCACCAGGAACGCGGCGCCGATTGCCAGACACGCGGCCAGCACCCCGCCGACGCCCTTGCCACGCACGACCGTGGCGCCGACCGCGGCTGCCACGACGACCGCGACGGACATGACCGCAAGACGGCTGCCGGAGACGGCCATGGAGCCCATCACCGCAGGCAACGCGGCCATTCGCAACCACAGCGGATAGCGCCCTTTCTGAATGAAGCTATATGCGAGAAATGCGGCGACGAAGGCGAGGAAGATAGCCGTGCCGGTCACGAACGGAAACGTCGCCGATGGCCGCACCGTATCGTAATGAGTGTTAAAGGCGCCCTTGTTGATCCAGGCATCCTGCGGAGACCGGAATTGATAGACAATCAGCGCCGCCATCGGCACGGAGATCAGCAGCAGCCAGCGACCGATCTTGATGACGTCCGAACGGTCAAACACCCGGCCGATGACAAACACCAGCGGCACGTGCAGGAAGTTCACCCGCATTCCAAAGACGCCGACCACGACCGGACATTCCGCAAAGATCGTGAAGACGACGCACAGGAAGGCCAGCAGGACCCCGACCATGATGAAGCCGTTGCGAGGAAAGACGCCTCGCTGCATCGCGAGGAGATAGATGACCACGACAATCGGATCCCGCACGAGCAACAGGACGGTATCCAGACTCGGGACAAGCCACTTCCGGAGTGCGCCCTCGAAGAGCAGCAACCAGAAATAGATCCAGATGAGTCGCTTGATATTCGCCATTTAGCTGACCACCGGGGTTGGCTCCGTCTCCCCCACCCGCACGGTGGTTTCCGAGAGGCTCGACTGCTCGCAGCAATCGAGAATTTGTTGAATCTGAGCTCCTCGCTCGAAGTCGGGCTGATCGTTCACTCCACTTCGGATGCTCGAGAGGAAGCGCCGGTAGTTCGTCGGGGTGCGGGGGCAGCGGACTTTCTGCCAACGGGCGCTCTTCAAGCGGGGGCCATTGCACAGCCAGAGGTGATTCTTCGACGCGTCGAGATCGATCAGAATGCTGCCTCGTTCGCCGAAAATGCGCAGTCGGAGCGAGTTTTTGTGGCCGGTCCCCCATCGCGTGGTGTGAATCACGCCGAGCGCTCCGTTCTGGAATTCGATATGCAGCACCGCGCTGTCGTTGGCCTCGAAATCGTAGTCTCCGACCGGGGCTCCCTTGAGATCCCCAAAGCTGGTCAGGCGACAATTCACCTTCGCGACATCACCGACGGGATAGGAAGCGAAGTCGATAACGTGAATCCCGAGATCGCTGAGCACGCCTTTGCTGCCGTGTCGATTCGAGAGGCGCCAGAGATTGGTTTCGTCATTCCGCCAGTCGGAGCTGCCCAGCCAATCCTGCAAATAGCTCGCCTCGACATGAATGACCGGCCCGATCGCCCCGCTCTGGACGAGTTCCCGGGCCTTGTGAATCGCGGGCATGGCTCGATACGAGAAGTTGACCATGTTGATGACGCCGGCTTTGCGCGCAACCTCGGCGAGCTGAAAGGCCTCCGGCGCGCTCAGGGCGAGCGGCTTTTCGCAGAATACGTGCTTGCCTTGGCGAAGCGCCTCGAGGGCCAGCGGGACGTGGCTGGCATCCGTCGTCACGATGCTCACGGCATCGACCTTCACTCCGTCCAGCAGTTCGTCCAGCGACGAGAAGACCCGCGAAACGCCGTAGCGCCGGGCGACGGCGGCCGCCTTGATCGGAGAGCTGTCGGCCACGGCGACGAGCGCACATCCCGGCTGGCCACGAAACATCCGGGCCTGACGTGTGCCCATTACGCCGCAGCCGACAATACCGAGTTTGATGTCCGAGGCGGAGGGAGCTGGACGAAACTTCGAGCGTAGAGATTCAAGCATGATAGACGGAAACCGGCCCCCGGGCGGCGCGTGATGAGGCTCTGCGGAAATCGGCAAAAGTTCTCGCCTGATCGACGGCTGGCATCTGATTTTGCGAGTTCACTACTTCCCTTCGATCAACGCCCGTGCAGGCTGGCAGGTCGCACGAGAACCGTCGATCGGAACCACATCGAGATTGGACTGTTCGGAATGGCGACCGGACCGCGAATGCAGGAAAGGTCGCTCAACCATCAGAAAGAACACCCCGCCGGCGATTATGCTGGCCACGAGCAGGCACCCAAAAAGGACCGGCTCGAAACTGAGGAACGGCAGGGGCACCTTGCTCAGGAGCGCGGCGAGTCCGCTCTGAATCGGAGAGTGGATCAGATAGAGGCTGTAGGAGAACGCGCCCAGAGTGACGAGCAGCTTCGAGGACAGCAGACGCGTCCAGAACGAAGGTCGACCCAGCTCCTGATTCCGCACACAGGCGAGAATGAGGAGCTGGCAGCCGATCCCGACGAGGAAGTCGGGCAGGATCGTCACGAGGGGAGGAATCTCGCCATCTTGCTGGAGCACCCAGTGAGGATTCCACCGGATCAGGACATAGGATCCCACGAAAAAAGCGGTCGCCAGCCATCCGAAGGGCACCCGGGCGAGTCGGCCGGAGCCGTCACGGAAATTCACGGTCGCCGCGATCATCCCCATGGCGAACAGACCGATGAACCACGGGCAAGCGGCGCGAATCCCCGGGAAAATAATCGCCAGAGCAACTCCGAGGGCAATGCCGATCGCCAGAGCGCCACCGTTTCCCCATCGACGCCACGCTCCAAGCAACACCAATGGGAAAATGAAATAGATCTGCCATTCCGAAGCCACGCTCCACAATGGCCCGTTGATCGCGACAATGGTCTGAGGATCCAGATTGTGCACAAGCAACAGGTGCGTCACCCATGCTCGCACGTCGAAGAGTTCGCTCGCGGGCTTCATGCCCAGACTGACCGCCACGGCAAGTAACACGGCGCACAGGAACAAGACTGCGAAATAAGGCGGGAGCAGGCGCTTCGCTCGCCGGAAGATGAACTCGCGTAATCCGCCGCGGAGTTCGCCTGATTTCGCCACCGGCAGCATGAGGCAATACCCGGACAGCACAATGAAAAGCACGACGCCAAAATGCCCCTGGCGAAGCAGAAAAAGGGCCTCCGCACTCACGCCGGAAGCCTTGTCATCGAAGAGGACATAGGACAGTGCATGATACTGCATCACGTAAAACGCGGCGAGGCCGCGCATGCCGTCCAGGAAGGCGAGATGCGGCCGGGCTCCGCTGGTCATGACCGGAGAAGTGAAAGAGTCTGACCGGCGGCGGCTCGCTCGGCCGGGTGACGGGTCACCGCGGAAAATGGCAGGGAGATTCGTCATCGGGTTTTCCCTATTACGCTCTGGCTGACGATTCTTGCGGTTTCTGTGCGATATGCCGCCCAGGAAAGTGTCGCGGCCGTGCGCGCCGCAGCGTCTTTCATCGCCCGCAGGCGCTCGGGATCCGACGCCAGGATCTCCAGACGTTCGGCAATGGCCTCCTCCGACCGGATCGGCACGATGAACCCGTCCTCGCCATCGGTGAGCACATCCGGTCCTCCCGTGTGCGGCGTTGTGATGACCGTCATGCCCTGCGACATGGCCTCTAGCATGACGAGACCGAACCCCTCGAAGAGCGACGGGAAAACGAGGACGTCGTGCCGACGCATTTCCCCGAGCACCTCGGAGTGCGGGCAGGACGAAATCCAGCGGTGACGCCGAAGCGCAGCATCCAGCGGGCCGCACTCCCCGACTCCCCGGTTTCCAATGAGCGTCAGCTTCACGGCCGCACCGAGGCGTTCGCAGGCGCGCAAAAGATAGGAGGTGCCCTTGCGCTGCCCGAGGGAGCCCACAAACAAAACCCGCAAAGGTCCGACGCGCTTTTCATTCACCGGCGCTGCGGCCGATACCGGCGCGCCGTAGGGAACCACGTGCACGGCCGGGGGAGCATCCGGAGCGAGTTCCAGCGTGGCCTTCGTAAACGAGCTGGCCACCAGCACGCAATCGGCGAGGCGAATCTCCTCGTCCTTGCGAGCGAGCTTGTCCGCGCTATCGCTCAACCCGTCGAGCGTCGCGGCCCACTCGGGCTCGCGCTCCGCCTCCTCGAGAAAAATTTTTCGACCGGCCCGCCAGTAGGCAATGGGGAGATCGTAAATCCGCTTCAGGCCGAGCGCCTGCGCCGCGCGGAATGTCTCCAGCGAGCCGTCCTCGAAATTGTAAACAGCCTTCAGCCCGGCAGGCTGCCGGCGAATCCGAGCGGCTACGGCCCGATCGAGGTCGCGATAGACGCCGTCGACGGAACAAAGCCCGACCTCATGGCGGGTGAGACTGGAAATTTTCAGGCGCGAGGCGACGAACCGGCCAAGCTCGCACCAGGGGCGAGTGCGCACGAAGGGCGTGAGTTCCGGAGAAAGCTGGCGGCGGAGAAACTGCGCGCGAACGCCTCCCGGAAGCATGCGCATCACGGCGCTTTTTTCCGTCGGAGCGAGACAGGTCCAGAACTCGGAGAGCAGGCCGGCCTCGCGCAACCCCTCGGCGGCGTGCCGCACATTCGCGTTCCCGGTCGGATGTGAAAGGATCACCATGACTTCAGCGCACCAGCTCCGAAAAGACCTCGAGATACCGGCCAGCGATCACGTCGCCGCGATGCCGGTGCAAATGTTCCGGGGCGGCGGCGAGCAATGGCGGAATGGCCGAGGGATCACCAAGCAGCCGTTCCACGGCATTCGCCAGGGCATCGACATCGCCATTCGGGAAGGTCACGCCACACGCGCCAATCGCGTCCGCGAGGCCGCCATCCGCCGAGCCGATCACCGCGCATCCGCACCCGATTCCCTCGAGCGCCACGATGCCGAAAGGCTCCGCCCAGCGCGAGGGCACCACGAGAACGCGGTGCTGGTTCATGAGGCGGGCCAGCGCTTCGCCGCGATGCGGCCCCGCAAAGTGAACCTGCCCGGCGATTCCGAGCACGGCGGCCTGCGCCTTCAAGGGCTCGACCTCCGGGCCGACGCCGACGATGGTGAGATTCGGACGCTGTCCCTTCACGGCGAGTTTTCCGAGGGCGTCGAGCAGAAGGTCCGCACCCTTGTCGGAAACCACCCGCCCGACGAAAATGAGATCGCGATCCCGCGTGATTCCCTCGATCGGCCGATAGGTGTGGTGATCGTAGGGATTGGGGATCAGCACGCTGCGACCGGGAATCGTGTCCGCGATCGCCCGGCTGATCGCGACATTCCGTGGAATCAGTCGGGAGATCTGGGCTTTCGACCAGTGGAGCAGCGACGGCTTGGAATCCGTGCGCCGGATCCACGTCTGGTAGGCGATCACGATCTTTCGCTGCACGGGCAGCGCGGCGAGGAGCGTCTGGATGCTGATGTTGTTCTGGAAGAATACATCGCTCCATTGGGCAAGCTCCCGCACCTTGCCGGCCGAGGGTTGACGGGTCACCTGAAAGGGAAACGCGTCGGCGCCGTCGCCGGGAGTCTGCGTGATGAGGTGGACCTCGTGGCCCGCCTTGACGAACTCCTCCGCGAGGACATTGGAGATGACCTCGATGCCCCCGAGCATGGGAAGAAACGCGTGAGAGCCCAGCAGGATCTTCACGAGGCGGCGACCTCCGCAGCGACCGAAGTCGCGGTGGCTACGGAATTCCGCCGCGCGTTCAGATGCTTCGCCAGGCGCAGGGTCAGCGCCATGAGCGTGAACGTGGGATTGGAACTTCCCCCGCTCGGAAACACCGAACAGCTCGCCACGAAAAGGTTTTCCACGCCATGCACCCGCAGATCCGCATCGACGACTCCCTCGCGCTCCGAGGCACCAAAACGGGTGCCCCCCATCGAGTGGTAAGTGTCGTGGCTGTGGCTGATCGCGGCATCCATTCCCGCGGGAACGTCCTGCGGCCAGACCATTCCGGAGATCCCCTCGGCCGCAAAGATGCGCTTCAACTCACCCGCAAAGGTCGCCACGGTGCGCTTTTCGTCCGCGGAAACGCGCCAGTCGATCACGGCCTTCGGCATCCCGACGGCATCCACGCGATTCTCGAGGCGAATGCGATTGATTGCCGACGGCATTTGCTCCGTATCGATCTTGATCTGCACCTTCGCGCCCGGCGTCACGTAACGGCGCTGACGAAATTTCATGCCATACCAGGCCGAGGCGATGTCGACGGCGCCTCGCGGAAGCCCGAGAAGCAGTTTCCCTGGAGGCGTCAGCCACTCGCGCCGCTGGAGCGAGCGAAGCACCTGCCGGACGGCGCCGAGGCCCGATTCCTCCGGCTCCTCGAGCGCGATATGCGCCATCACGGCGAGCATTCCGTGGCGCGCCTGGAGTTCGGGCGAGGCCTCGAGCTTCGGAGTGTGCAGCGTGCCGTCGAAGAAATACGGGGCGAACCGGCGGAGCACCTCCGCCCGAGCCGGACCGGCAAGCGTGATGAACGGCACCGAGACATGATCGTGAAAATACCGGCCGACGAGATCGTTCCCGTTCCCAACGCCCCCAGGCTGGACGCTGCGGGACGCAAGCAGGAGGCGGCAGGTTTCGATCGTTCCCGCCGTGAGAATGAATTCCGAAGCGCGAAAGACAAACTCCCGGCCTTCGTAATCGCGAGCGGTCACGGACTGAACGGCATCGGCCGAATCGCGGAGTTCGATCGCGACCACGTTGGCGTGAAGGAAGACCGTGATCGAGCCGGATGCGAGACACTCGCGGCCGAGCGTGCGGGCGAGGTTGCGGCGGGAGAACGAAGCCCATTTCGAAAAGCGCAGCCGGATATCGGGCGAATTCAGGATCGTGGCGTGTCCCTTTGTCTTCAACAGATCGGCGGTGAAGGGCAGCGTGTTCACCCCCATCACATCCTGCACCTCGGCGTAATAGGATTCGATATCCGCGCGGGAGATCGGCCAGCCCGTGCCGCCAAGCGCGTCCCGCCCCTGAAACACTTCGTCGGGCAGCGGAAGCAACTGGCCGCCCCAGCGCGTGGAGGAGCCGCCGAAGACCCGGAAGCGCGCCTCGGTCGCGCCGGCGTAATTCGCCTCTGCCATCGCGACATTGTAGAGTTCCTGGCTGCGCTCCTCGAGATTTCCCCCACCCGCTTCGAGCAGGTTCACGGAGAATCCCAGTTTCGCCAGACGGGTCGCAAGGAGCAGCCCCGCCACCCCGGCGCCCACGATACAAACATCGCTCCGAAAATTCGTGCCTGCGGGCACGTCCTGAAGATCCGTTTTCATTTTTCCATTCGACCCTGCGTAGGGATTAAGGGCGTTCCGCCAACCGTGGCGAGACGCGATTTGTCATTTTTCTGCGCGCCGCAGTTCGTGAGGCGCTCGAGCGCAGCCGCGAGTTTTCGCGTGAGAATCGGCCAGTCGGCGTGCGCCCAATACCAGTCGTAGCCGCCGCGGGCGATGGTCCCTAGTCCGCCCGGCTTTTGGATCTGCGAAAGAATTCCGGCGATCGAGGATTTCTCGCCGGAGCACACGAGGATCTCGCGGCCTTCGGCGAGGATTTCCAAATCCCGGCCTTCCGGCAGCACGGGGATGGCTCCGTTGGCCAGCGCCGCCATGGAGGAGCCGGACTTGAAGAGCCAGCGGGACGGATAGAACGAGAGCAGCAAATCGGACTCCGCGAGGGCCTGGCCGGCGCGCTCCGGCGTGGCGTTCGACACGATGTGGATGCGTTCCTCGGGCAGAATTCCCCGCAGAATGCGCACCTCGTTGGAGGGGTCGTCGCCGGATCGGGCATCCTTCCCGATCACGTTCACCGCCTCCACCAGTCCGGCCTCGTGCAAGGCGGCAACGAGCCTGAGATGGCTCTTCAGCGAAATTTCGCGCTGGGTCGGCATTCCAAAAAGCGCGAGCCGCACCGGCCCGCCCTTGTGCCATTTGCGCGAATGGCCGGATTCCGAACCCATGTTGCAGGGCACCGGATGGAGAATGGTTTCCTTCCGTCGAAGAGCCTGCAATCGGCGCAACGCCAGCGGAACACTGGCCACCGACAGATCGCAGAGGTCGTGAAGCTCCCGCACGAGACGTCGCTGGATCCACCCGAGATAACATTCGCTCTTCCACGGCGGGCCCGAAGCCCACAGTTCGTGAAACACCACGATCAGTCGATGCGCGGGAGACGACTGCTTCCACGTCTTCATCGCCCGATTGATCCAGAATGGGATCCCGCGGTTGTGATAGCCATAGCCGACGTAGTGCAGCACGACCGTCTCCACGCCTTGAAGTCGCTCGAGCAGGCCGGCGACCGTCTGCTGCGACACCGCGGTAATTTCGAGCGACGTTCCGTCGGGAAAATCCCCGGACGACGCGCGCCACGCGGGATCTCCCACGAGGAAGCGACTCTCGATGCCACTTTCCTCCTGAAGATGCCGGCCGAGCATGCGGGCGTAGTCCCCCAGCCCGTCAAACTGCGGCCAAAAGCGCGGAACGATGTGCGTAATCTTCACGATGAATCAACTGGGGTTGGCCAACAGGCGCGCCTCCGAGACGCGCGCCGAGCGCTCCCTGCGCTGGTGAATGCAGAATCCGCTGAGGAAAAAATCGATTGTGACGCCGGCCCAGCCGAACGAGATCGGCAACCCGGCCGGGGCCGGGGAAGTCGGCGGAAGCTGCGGATCGGCGACGCCCTCCGCGGGGATAGCGGCAGTCGTGGCCTCCTCACTGGTCACGAACACATCCACTTTACCGGCAGATCCCTTGTCGAAGGCGCTGTCGACGAGGGCGCAGGCCCCGGGAAGATCCGGGCGATCAGACACCGTCAGGAGACGCAGCTTCCGTTCCCAAGAGGCATCCCGTTCGGCGATGGATTCCAGCAGCATCGTCGTCATTCCCCTATGCCCGGCCGTAGAAGCGCCCAATCGCTGAGGCGATGGTCACCGAGCATCGCAGTTTCCGGCGCGTCGCCGAATCGAGGAGATCGATCGGCGATTCGGTGTGCCGCATGAAAGCCTTGATCGCCAGCCCTGGGGGCACCCCCTTCAACGCCCTTCGAATGAATCCACCCTGCCAGGGCTTCGGCGTTCCAATCGCGTGAGACAGCAAGTAGCCGCCAGTGGCGAAATCCATCGATTCGCTGTGAGCCGCATTGACGGGTGTGTCGCACGCCATCAGAGCGATATTCAGGGCATCCTGGTCGGCACTATGAAAGAGCTCCCCGGCATCACCATGTTTGATGGCATCGACGCCGATCTCGGACTGGACGATCTCCACGATCTCGCGCCAGACGCCGAGGAAGTTTCGCTGGGATCGAGAAATGCCCACAAATCCCCCGCTGTAGTATCGATCTCGAGGGAAGTCGGCCGAGATTTTCCGAGCTGTCAGAAAGTCGCGCCAAGCCAGCCTCATCGGATGGCGCTCGGGCATCAAGGAATGAACGTCGTGAACCAGAGCGACTCCATCTCGGGGCCAGCGATTGAGCAAATGCCACGGTCCCTTAACAACGATATCGGGATCGATATAGATCGCTGCGTCACATTCCAGATCGAGTTCATCAAGAACCTGATCCAGAAAATAGGGTTTGAAATAGGTGAAATGCACCCCGGTTTTCAGCGGCACAAAGGCAATGGAAAAACCGTCGGCGATCTCGACATGATGAATGCCGGACTTCGGAGCGGCCGCCGGGTTGCCCCACGGGGGCAGGTCTCCGCGATAACCTGCCCAGAGAATGCCGCGGTAACCGGAGACAAAGAGCGAGTTCGCCAGCGCGCCAACGCCGAAATGGTAATGCCCCTCGAAGAGCGTGCAGACGACTGTCCTCATCGATCAAATCCTCTGGCGGCGTTTGGAGATGGCCAGGACGGTGGCCGCAAACCAGTAGGCGAGCAGGCGGGGAGAGCCTGAGGCATGGCGGAGGGCACGACCAAAATAGTCCTGCGCGAGGGTGGGATCTTCTTTCATGATAATACGTCCGGCCGAGCACCAGCCCTCCGCGGCGCTTTGCCGGCGGAGATCGAGGGGCACGGCCTGCCAATCGGCGTTGCGTTCAAAAACTTCGGCACAGCCGAGGGCCATCGCGGCGGCATTCTTGCTCATCGCGGAGCTGTGCTGGCGATACCGGCAGGTGATCGCGGGCACGTAGCTCACCCGCGCACCCGCGCGCACCAGTCGCATCCAGAATTCGCGGTCCTCGACATACCGGCAGTTCGGGTCGAAGCCTCCCGTCTCCCCCCAGAGCGAACGACGGAGAAGAACAGACGATGGCTGGATGGCGTAGTCCGCCAGGAAAAGGGACCGGGGGAACTCGTCGATCGCCTTTTCGGAGGCGACCCGTAACTCGATCTCCTCGCCCGTCTCGCTCGCGAACAGAACGACTCCGGAGTGGATGAGGTCGGCCCCGGTCTCGGATGCCCGCTGGACCAGGTTCGCGAGATGGTCAGGGGTCCAGAGGTCATCCGAATCGAGCAACGCCACGAACGGGGCAACGGCCCGGGCGATGCAGGTATTGCGGGTGGCGGGCAATCCGCGATTCTCGGGATGCCGCTCGAAGCGCACTGGCTGATCGACGCTTCCGGCGAACTCGCGAACAATCTCCTCGGTGCGATCGTGGGAACCGTCCTCGACGACGATGAGTTCCCAATGCGCGAAGGTCTGCGCCCGCACGCTCTCGAGCGTTTCGAGCAGATATTTCTCCGCCTTGAAGGCCGGGATGCAGATACTGATCTGAGGTTCAGACATGGACAGCGGGCGGGGTTGAGTGTTTTTGAAGGGCTTTCAAGGCGTCGAAGACTTCGCGAGCCGTCGCGACCTCATGACGATTGGCTTTCACTTCGCAGCCGAGAACGGTGGTGATGTCGTTGCAGATCCAGAGCCGATTGTGCTCGATCACCGAGGGAAAGAACGGGCCCATCGAAACCACGGCCGGCACGGAAAAGGCGGCGGCCACGTGCATGAGCATGCTGGGATTGGTGACCACGCGATCCGCCGCGGCAGTCAGTGCGAACGTTTCCCGAAGCGAGACTTTCCCGCAGAGCGTTTCCACCCCGGACAGGCCCTTGGCGAGTGATTCGCCCATGGGCACCTCGACCTTGCCGCCGACGAGCTTCACGACGAAGCCCCCATCCTCTTCGAGGAGTTCGAGCAATTCGCGGAAACGCTCCGGCGGCCAGCATTTCTCGGGGAAGCCGCCGCCGACGCCCATGACGAGCCGAAGCTTGCCGGTCGTATCGCCCCAAAGCTCTTCACCACGCGCGACCTCGGCCGCGGAGAGATAAAGCTGCGGTTTCACCGAGGGCAATTCCGCTTCGCTCGCCCCAAGCAACTCGACGAACTTCAAGGCGCCGCGGCCGACGTAGGTCTCGCCATCCGACTCCACCCATTTGTGGCAGCCAGACCAGCCTCCGGCGTAACCGCGCACCCCGAGACGATACGGAATGCCGGCTCGCATCATCATGAACGAGCCAAAGGGGCTGCCGAGCACATCGATGCCGACATCGCATTTCCTGGCACGCAACTCGGCCACCTCCGGGGACGAGAAGCAATACGCGAAGCGTTTGCCATCCGTTTGCCCGGAGATGGCCTTGTTGTGCCATGGTGCGGTGACACGAAAGACTTCATCGACGAACGGATTGTTCTCGATGACGGGACAGGCCCACGACCCGACGGCGGCGATGATCTTCGCCTCCGGAAATTTCCGCTTCAGCGCCTCGAAGAGCGCGCTGATGACGAGGAGATCGCCAATGTCGTTGTTCCGCAGAACGAGAATGCGCTTCGGGGAAACCGGGAGCGGCGACGAGGGCGAGACCAGCGAGACGGCACGAACCAGATTTTCGACAAGATTACGTTTCCAACTCATGGACGGGATGTTTTGAATTTGGGACCACGGCGCCGGGGGCGGAGTGCCGAACCGGCGGAGAAGACAAGCTGGGGAACGAGGGATGGCCGCCAGGGAGCCAGCTTCCACGCCCGCCAGAGGGAACAGGTGCTGGCGACGGGATCGGCCGCCCGCTGCAGCCGGCCGAAGTTGGCCAGGCAATGCGCGAGCCGATCGCGCCGAAGCACGTCGGGCACCTCCCGGATGGCGCGGTATTTTTCGTAGAACGCCACCTCCTGCTGCGCCCAGAGCAGGGTCTTCCCCATCGTGCTGGTGGCGTGCTTGGCGTAGTGGCAGGTGACGTCCCGCGCGTCGGCGAAGCGAGCCCCGGCAAGGGCGCAGCGCACCCAGAAGTCGCGATCTTCACCGATCTGGAACGAGGAGTCGAACCGGCCGACGCGAGCAACGATGGCCCGGGTGAGTGCGATGCTCGAGCATGTCATGATGCAGCTGTTCTCGAAGAGCGCCGTGGTCGGATCGAGGAACAGCTGCTCCGGCGGCGCGTAGCGACCCAGCGGGCGATCCGTGACGAGATCGAAGAGCTCGATGCCGGCGACGGCCAGATCCGCGCCCGTCTCCAGAGCTGCGTGAATCGATTCCAAGTGCCGGGGAGACCACCAGTCGTCCGCGTCGAGGAAGGCCAAGGCCTCGCCCTCCGCGAGCTCGAGCAGGCGATTGCGCGCCGCGGCCACTCCGCGATTCACCCCCGCATTGTCGTATCGCACCGACTGCGAGACCGACGCCGCAAACTTTGCCACGAGCGCCTCGGTGTCGTCGTGCGAACCGTCCTCGACCACGATCAATTCCCAGTCGGCGTGCCGCTGCGTGCGCACGCTTTCGAGGGCCCGGGCGATGAACGCTCCGGCATTGTAGGCCGCAATGAGGACGCTGATTTTCACGCGCCGACCTCCGTCGCGAATTTCAACCACGCGAGACTGCGACGCATCCCCTCCTCGAACGTCACCGGAGGATTGTAGCCGAGCACGCGGGACGCCTTCTGGTGCGGCAACTTCCACTGGTTTTGCTGAAGAAGCGCCATTTCCTCGGTGATGTGAGGCTGCGGCGTCCGGCCGGGAATGGACCACGCGTCCGGCCCGCCTGGGGGATTCCAGGATGCAAGCAGGGTCTTGGTCGCGCGCTTCCACTGGCCCGGAACGGCCGGCAGCAGGGACTGCACCCACGGTTTCTGCACGGTCTTTTCGACCCGCTCGCGAAAGGATTTCCGGAAGACGGGCAGATCCTTCACGTCATGAATATTCTCCCGCGAGATTCCGAAGGCATCCGCCGCGCGGTGGTAGAAATCAGCCCACGTCGTCGTCCCTTCGTCGCCGACGAGATACGCTTCGCCGTCGCCGTTCGGAGCCTCGAGACAAAGCGCGATCGCCGCGACGAGATTGTCCACGTAGATACCATTGCAAATGCCGGCGCCGCCGTTGTGCAGCCATGCCTGGCGGGTGCGAAGCTCCTGCACGAGATCGCCGATCCAGCGCGAGCGCGGACCATACACGACGCCGGGACGCAGCGCGTAACCGGTGAGCTTGTGCTTCCGCACGGCATCGAAAAACGCGGCCTCGGCGATGACCTTCGAGTTGTTGTATTCGAGCGCGTGCTGGGTGTGGAGCGAGGTTTCCTCGGTCGAGCCGGCCGGAATGTTCTGACCGTGGACGGAGGCGCTGCTGAGGTAGACGACCCGCGCGACTCCAGCCTTCGCGGCGGCATCGCAAAGAATCTCGGGCATGGCTTCGATCTGGCGCGGATCGCCGATCGCGGCGTGCACGACGGCGTCGCAGCCTTTCAGCGCGGCCGCGAGCGAGTCGACGTCGAGAGCGTCGCCGAGTCGCCATTCGAGGGAGAAACGCGCCGGCAGCGCGAGGCTGGCCGGCTTGCGAACGACGGGGATGACCTCGTGCTTTCCACCGAGGTGGAACTGCTCGACGATGCGGCTTCCAATGAATCCGTTGGCTCCAATGACGGCGACTTTCATGGCTGGAGAGCAAGTTCCCGGGCGCGGGCGGTCTCGACCGCGGAGAACCAGGGTTGTTCGATCAGCGTGCGCTTGCGATAGCAGGCCTCGATGAGACGCAGCGAGCGGAGGCCCTCCGAGCCGTCGATGAGAAGCGGCTCCTCGCCCCGCAGGGCGCCGATCACATTCTGAAGCTGGGCGATGAAACTTTGCGGATTCGTCGCGAGAGAGTGGCGGGGCAGGACGTCTTCCAGATCGGCGATGGGATTGGCGAGATGAGCCTGGAATGAGGCGCTCGTGCCCGCGAGCTGGACGGTGAGGTTGTTCGCATCGTTGACCTTCCAGGACACGATTCCGCCCTCGAATTCGAAGCGATATTCGTTGGCCGTCCCCCAATCGCGACTGAGGTGCACCGATCCGCTCGCGCCATTTGGGAACACGAGATTGACGTGGGAATTGATCTCGAGGCCGCCCATCGCGTCGTCCTCGCAGGTGAACGACTCCGGTTCACCGAGCCACCACGTGAGCAGGTCGAGCGTATGCACACCGATGTCGAGCAGCACGCCGCCGGGGGTTTGCGCCTTGTTGAAAAACGAGGGAGTCGCCGCGGGCCATTTGAACGGGCCACCTTCGACGATCGAAAATCTCCGAAGCGCGCCGAGCTGACCACCCGCCACGAGATCCTTGATGTAGCGGCTGGACGGAAAAAAGCGTTTGTAGAGACCGATCGCCAGAAGGCGCTTCGAAGCCTCGGCCGCGGCGATCATTTCCTCGCATTCGGCGGTTGAGGAAGCCATCGGTTTTTCGCAGAGCACATGCCACCCGCGTCGGAAGGCCTCCATTGTCTGCGTCGCATGGAAGCGCGGCGGAGTGGCGATAATAACGAGCGCCCCCTCCGGAGCCGAGATTTCCTCCAGACGATCCGCGCAAACGGCGTCGGGAAAGGTCTCGGCAAGAAGGTTTCGCGCGGGCACGAGCGGGTCCACGAGAGCGACCACGGAAAGGTCGCCCTTTTGGGAAAGAACCCGCAACGCCGGCGCGTAGAACGCCTGCGAGACGGCGCCGCAGCCGACCAGGACGACAGGAACAGGAGTGGAAGTGACTTTCATCAAAGCGGAAGGGCGAACGGTTTAGCCAAGAAGGGATTCCTCGAGGTGGCGTTGAATCGTTCCGGGGTGAAACTCGCCGCGAGCGTGGGTGAGGACGGAGCTGGCCGAGGCGCTCCACGCTTCCGGTTGCTTGAGCGACGCCGCCCAGCAGGTGAACGCATCGAGCTGATCCGGGTGGAAAACGTCCGGGAAAGCGGCCTTCTCGGCCCAGCGGGCGATGGCGCTCTCCCGGGGAGCGACGATCGCGCAGGGCAGACCCAGGTGGGAATACTCGACAAATTTGCTCGGAAAGCTCGTCGCGATCCACGGCATGTCCGCCACGGTGTCAGCGTAGGAAACGAGCAACGCGCTCGCGTTTTCGGTGAGATGCTCGAGCGCCTCCCGATTGGACGGAAACAGGTCCATCCACTCGATGGGCTCCTTCTCGATCAGCGCGCGGAGCTCGGGGGTTCCCCGGGAGAGCACGACCAGGCGCCCACCGATGGAATCCAAAGCGCGGCCCAGGCGGGCCAGCAATGGGAACTGCGCCGGCCAGAGCGCGCCCGCATAATAGATCCGCACTCCCTGCCCGCGCCCGGCATTCCAGGCGGCCGCCTCGCTCCATCCCTCGGGAATGGGCGCAAGCACGCGAACTCCCTCGACCGGGAGCTGAAAGCAGGCCGCGAGCGCGGGAGAGGCAAACAGCGACTTCGAGGAATTCTCGAGGATCCACTGATGCCGCCGGTGGGCGCGCTCGCCCTCGGCAGGATCCTTCGCAAAGCAACGGGTGTCGTCATGATGGATCGTGGTGAGCGGCACGCGGAAGCGCTTCGCAAACCCCACCGCGGCGATCGAGAGCGTGTCGCTGAAAGCGGAAAGATAGGTCAGCACCGCGTCCGGTCGACCGCCGATCCATTGGCGAATCTCACCCGCCCACAAATGGGTGCGAACGGCGCGGGAAAGCGATTGATCGGGATGATAGGGCGGCCACCACGGCTTGCGATGGCTGAGCGTGCGAACGGACCAGCCATGCTTGCGGCAAATCGCATCGTCCTGCCCCCACTCGGCCACGACGTGGATCTGCCAGCCTTCGTTGGCGAGACGGCAAAGGTGCCGATACACGATGATCGGGCTGCCGGTCCCCTCCCCGGGCATGTGGCCGAAATAAACGAGACGGCGGCCCGCTGGCTCGGACTCGCTATTTTGGTGAATTGGTTCCCCCATCTTCCCCGACGTAGAAATCAAGCGGACCGCAGACCCGCTTTCGTCGCGATTTCGCTGACCTTGAAGGTCACCCGGTCGCGGTAGTAGCCAAAATCCTTCGCCGCAAACAGCTTGAGAATCAGGCCCTTCGCAGCCCCCTGGCAATGCAGGGTCTTCATCCGGATCTTCTGCGAGGAACTCGCCGTCTCGACATACGCGTGACCACCGATCCACCGCACGTCCTTCGAGCCGTCCTTGAGTTTCAAGCCGTCGCTCTCCTGCACGATCGTATCATACATCGCCCCCTCGAAAACCTGGCTGAGATCGAGTGGCTTCAGTCCCTTGCGCGAGATGAAGGTGTGGAGCGCATGCATGTCGGTTACCGAGACATTGGGAGTAACCTTCTTCCACTCGTTGTATTGGGCCGTCAGCAGCTCGCCCTCCTCGCGATACATGAACTCGATGAAGTCGCAGAAATCGGCGACGACCTTCACGTCCGGGATGAGCATCGTGTAGGGCCCCTGGTAGCCGACAATGCCGAGCTGGGCATCCCCAAGGCGGTCGAAATCCGGGAACAGGCTGTCGCACACCAGCAGATCCGAATCGACATAGATGGCGCGATCGACGGAATTCCGCCGCATGAAATCGCGCACCACGAACCACCGCTGGAAATTGATGATTTCATACTCGCGGGTAAAGGGACTGTTGTGCTGGTAGATTTCCTCCATCACCTCGGCGCCGGACCAGTAATCCGCGATATTGTGAATTTCCGCGTAGGGGCGGAGCTTCTTTTGCGGACAGTCGGTGATCAGGATAATCCGGGCGTCCGGATTGAAATATCGGGCCTGCTTGACGGTGTAATACAGATACCAGCTCTCGCTTTTGTGGACGAAAATCAAACAGTCGTTCTTCATGATTCTGGTGTTGGCGATGAAACTCGATTGGACGGCTCTTTAATGACGAACCAACCCGCGAGACTTGCACATTTTTGACCAGATAAGCCGCAGTTTTTCCAAATCCACACTGACGAGGTCAGAAAAAAGGCGTCCTTGAAACCTCAATGACGCCTTGTCGCTTCGATAGTTCGCACCCATTTCAATAAAGGGAACGGCGGTAATGGCTGCGATCGTTCCATGGGGGATGAAAGACTTCGCCAGCCTGACGGCCTGGCTTGGTAGAAAACCCACCTCTCTTCACGATGGAGAAAGAGAATGAGGTCGCTTTTTACGGCGACGGGACCGACTTGCTCTCGAAGTAATCACGAACGATCGGGAATCTGGGTTCGGCCCATCGAAGAAATGCCCCGATGTCGTTTTGACTCATGGACGGCTGGGCAGCCCGGAGGAAGTCATCCGGCCAGGTCCACCAGCGAAGTTCTTTCAGGAGGTCGACGATCTCGTCCGAGAAACGCATTCGGATGACTTTCGCCGGAGTGCCTCCCACGATGGCGTAGGCGGGCACGTCTCTGGTCACCACGGCTCCGGCCGCCACGATGGCCCCGTCGCCAATGGTCACCCCGTCGCGCACGAAGACGTGAGCCCCGATCCAGACATCGGCGCCGAGCGTGATGGGCCGACGCTCCACGAACGAATCACGCTCCGCGAAGGTCAGGCCACTTTGACGGCGCGTCGAATAAAAAACCGGAGCCGTGGAGGGGAAATCCGCCGGATGATCTCCGAACCCCATCATCGTGCGCGGGCCGATCGAGCAAAACGCCCCGGCGGTCACGTCGCTCAGATACGTTTCGCGGCCCACGTAGGAGCTCCGCCCGATTCGCACATCGGTCAGCTCGCATCGTGTCTGGACGCCGACGTGATCCGCCAGAGTGGAATTGAACACCATCGCCCCCGATTCGAGGGAACATCCCGGCCCGAGAACACTTCCGGCGATTCGCGATCCATCCGCGAGAGTCACGGCATCGCCGATCGTCGTTCCGGCGCCGATTTCGCTTCGAAAAATTGCACAATCCGCGCCGATCTCGGCCCCGGGTGCGACCTTCGAACCGGGCTGGATGAAGGTGTTCGCACCGACCTTTGTCCTGGGAAAACGCAGGGCGTTATCAAGCCGACGGACGGCCGACTTCAACGTTGATGTCGCGGATTTCACGATCAGGAAAGTGGTGCGCCAAACAGGTCGCGGCCGACGCGGATTCGCGCCTTGAGATTGTTCAGCACGCTGATCGGCACGCCCGCATAAACCCGCGTCCAAAGATCGTCGGCGTAGGCATCCACCGAAATGCGCGAGGGATGCTCGAGAGCGCCGAGCGGCTGCGTCGGAACGACCAGTCGCTCCATGTCGACGAACTCGTGCGTTCCTCCGCCGCAGAAACCAAGATTCTCGACGAGATTGTTGGTCGGCACAACGGCGACCCCCCCGAGCGAACGGCACGTGTAGTTCCACTGGAAGTCCCAGCAGTTCGTCTCGCGAAGGTTCCGCCGGGCCTGCTCGAAGGTGGAGAGCCAGTATTGTGCCTCCCAGTTGCTCGCGAAGGAGCGTCGCAGGGCGTCCTGGCGTTCGTCCCAGGTCGCCATCTCGAAGTCGTTATGGCGCCATGCGCGGCGCCACGTCGCCCAGCCCCACGTCCAGGGGTGACGGCTGAACCAGTAGCTCGTCCGCGGACGATGATAGGGAGCGATGAAATTGGTTCCCCCAATGTTCATCACGCGCTCGTCGTCGCGATAGCGCTCGAGCATGTCGTCGCAAAATTCGAAGAATGACGGATCGGCCAGACAGTCGTCCTCGAGAATGACCGCCTCCTCGACGAGGCCGAACGCCCAGTCGATGCCACTGCGAATGCGATCCATGCATCCCATGTTGCTCCCGGCATAATTCGTGAGAACCTCGCAGGGCCAGTCCACGCCCTTTTCGACGATCGACCGGCACTCCTCGACAAGCGACGGTTCGCCCGGATGCGTAGCCCGGGCGCCATCGGAGACGATGAGAAGCTTCGGCGGCCGGGCGGCCCGCACCCGCTCGAATACGCAGCGCGTGAGCGTCGGTCGATTAAAGATGATGAGAACGACGGGCGTCTTCATGGTTATGCGGAGACTTCGGCTTTCGAGCGACGGCGACGGACCGCGAAGAATGCCAGCGCGGCGCCGGAGATCAGGAGCGCCACCGGGGCAGGCTCGGGCACGGCCGAGAAATCCGTGAGCGTTACGCCGCTCGCCGTGTAATTGACGACGAACGATGCCTTCCCGTCCGCCGTAGTGAGCCGCATGCCGTTTGCCGCATTCGCAAACTGTCCGTGCAGGGTGCCGCCATTTCCGAGGACGATCTCAAACGAATCGTCCGCGGTGATCTGATTCTCGAATCCGCCGATGAGAGTGAGCGTGAGGGTGCCCCCGAGCGTGAGCGAAGTGCCGGAGGTCTGCGTGAGCACGTCGTAGCCCGAACCGGCCGCGAGGCCGCCAATCTCGAAGAACGATTGCGCGGTCGAGGTGAGCGTGAAATTGCCCGCGATGGAGATTCCGCCCGCGGAGTGCCCGGGAGAGAAGGTTCCCGCCACGGTGGTGGCGCCGGCGATCGATCCCGATCCGACGAGACTGCCCGCCTGGATCGAGAGGGAGGTTGCCGAGAGAAGTCCGCCGCCCGATCCGAGATCGGTGCTGCCCGCCGTCTGGGTGTAAGCGCCCGAGACCGCAAGGTGCGTGCCGGCGCCATCCACGGAGACCGTCCCGGAATTCGTCAGCGATCCGACGGTTGTAAAGGACCGTCCCGCCGAGAGGCGAAATGCGCCCTGGTTATTCGCGAGAGTGCTTATGTTTGTGAACACGGAGTTCGCCCCGGCCAGCCGGACGTCGCCCTTGTTCGTCACGATATTTCCGACGGTGGGAAGCGAGAGCGTCGCGAGGTTTCCGACGATCCAGGTGCCGCCGGTCAGCGTCGTCCCGGAAACCTGCGCCAGCGCGGCTTTCACCACGAGCGTGCCCGACTGGACACTTACCGTGCCGGAGTTACTGAATGCCACGCCGATCGTGGAGCTGCCCGTCCCGGCGGATTTGATGAGGGTGCCGGTGTTGTTGAACGCGGACGCCACCTCGCCAATCTGCTCGATCGTGCGGTCGTTCTGCAAATCGAAGGTGCCGTGGTTGTTGATCACCGCGCCGGAGTCGAGGAAGAGATCGCCGATACCCTTCCACGTGGACGTTTTGCCTGCTCCGAGGTTCAGCGTGCGACCGCTAAGGCCGCCGCCGATCCCCTGGAAGTTGAGGGTCATTCCCCCGTTGGCATTGAGCACGCTGGCACCGGAGAGCGTTCCCCCCTGCCAGTCGAACAAGCCGGAGACAAGGAGGTCGGCCGAGCCCGTGAGGGTGCCTCCCGTCAGCGTCAAAGATCCGCTGCTCGCCGAGGACGCCGGGTGAAGATTGACCGTGCCGCCGCTGATAAGGGTGTCGCCTCCGACCGTGTAGGATCCGCTGATATCCATCGTTCCCGCGCTGAAGCCGATGCTGCCGGCCCCGACGATCGCGCCGGAACTGCTTCCTCCACCCGCGAAAATCAGCCGGCCGGCCTCGGGATGAATCTCCCCCGTGCTGAGAATCGTCACAAAGATCGAGGTGGATCCCGTTCCCGCCGACTTGGCGAGGACGCCGCTGTTGAGGAAGGAGGGCTCCGAAAATGTCTGCACGAAAATCGAACGGTCGTTCTGAATGTCGAAGAGACCGGAATTTTTGATCGTGGCGCCGGTTTCGAGCGAGATGTCTCCCGTGCCCAGCCATGTCGTCGTGTGGTTGGCAGCGAGGTTGAGCGTGCGCTGGCTGAGCGTGCCGGTATTGCTGGCGAGATTGATGACCATTCCGCCGTTCGCGTTGATCACGCTCGCGCCGGTCATGGAACCGCCCGTCCACGTCACCACATCGCTGGCATTAATGACGGCTGTTCCGCCGACGACGCCTCCATTCACGGTGAGCTTGCCAGTCGTCATGGGCGCCGCCGTATTGAAGTTCACGACCGAGCCGCCGCCGATCTTCGTCTCCCCGGCGACCTGATACGAACCCGTAATCGTCATAACCTTGCCGTCTCCGCCGAAGGCGACCGCGCCAGCACCCTGCATCGTGCCGGTGCTCGTTCCGCCGCCGTTGAAGGTCAGCGTGCCGCTCTGGACATCGACGACCCCGGAATTCGTGAACGCGATGCCCACCGTCGCCGTCCCGGTGCCTGCGGTTTTCGTCAGCAGGCCGGTATTGTTGAACGTCGACTGGGCCTGCCCGTTCTGGACCATGGATCGGTCCGCCTGGAAATCGAAGGTGCCATCGTTGTTGATGGTGGCGCCGGAGAGAAACATGTCCCCCGCCCCGCTCCAGGTGCTCGTCTGGCCGGCCGCCAGATTCAGCGTGCGCTGATTCAGGCCGAACGTGCTGCCGGTCACATTGATGGTCAAACCTCCGCCCACGTTGGTGATGCCCGCGCCGCTCATCGCGCCGCCGAGCCACGTCATGGCGCCGGTCACGTTCAGCGTGGAGGCCCCCGTGATCGCCCCGCCGCTAAGGAGGAGCGATCCCGTGCTCGCGGCCGACGCCGTGTTGAAGGTCACCGTGCCCGCAGTCACTGCGGTCGCGCCGGTCATGGCAAAACCGCCGGTGAGGTTCATGCTATCGCCGCCGAAACCCACGGTGCCCGCACCGGCGATCGAGCCGCTGCTGGAGCCGCCGCGATTGAAGTTCAGGGTTCCGCTCTGCACCGCGACGCTGCCGGTGTTCGTGAAGGTGACGTTGATGTTCGTCGCGCCCGTGGCGACGGTCTTCGTCAGCGTTCCGGAGTTCGAGAGCAGTCCCAGCGTTCCGATATTATTGAACTGCATGGCCCGGTCATTCTGGATGTTGAACGTGCCCGCGTTGCTGAGCGTGGCGCCGGCGCCGAAGTAGAGATCACCGGCGCCCGTCCACGTCGAAGTTTTTCCCGCTCCGAGATTGAGCGTGCGCTGACTCAGGGTTGCGCCGTTGCTGCCAAAGTTCAGGGCCGCGCCTCCGCTGGCATTCAGCACACCGGAGCCGCTCGACGTCCCGGAGTTCCAGGTGAATGTGTCGAGCGCCGTCAGATTTCCCGCGCCGGTGAGCGTTCCCGCCGCCAGCGTAAACTTCTGGATGGTGACGTCGCTGCCCAGCGTGATCGCGGATCCGTTGCCGAGGAGCGCATCGTAGGTGAAGCCGCCATTGCCGTTGTTCGGCGCCTGCGCGGTCGCGGGAAGATTCGTCCAGTTGGCCGCGGATTCCCACGATCCGTCCGCCCCGCTCCAGGTCGAGGACACGTTGGCCGCCTGGAGAGAAAACCCGCAACCCATTGCGGCAACAGCCCAGATCGCCCGGTCAAGGGCGCCGACGGAACGAAACAGAAGACGACGATTCATACACAAACGGAGACAACGCGTGGGACAACGACGAACCGGAGGAAATCAGGCCCGCGAAACTTCAACGCGCTGATTGGAGAGGGCGGAGATCGGGGTGGTCGTCCGAGCGGCCTGCCCCTGCTTGATCTGGATGAACGGACGCTCCGCCAGACGGTAGAAGACGTAGCCCACCGCAATCGCGAGGGAGATACCGGACACCTTGAAAAGGACGTAGGTGGTCAGCGGACTGAAGCCGAGGGGATCAAGCCCATACTGCCACAGGATCTGCAGCAACGGCGCGTGAATCAGGTAGATGCTGTAGGCGAACGTGCCGACGAAAACGAGCGGCGGCAGCGACAGCGCCCGGCGAAGCCATCCGCGCGGAGTCAGCGCAAGATAGACGAGGAGGGTCATCGCCCAGACGCCGACGAAATAGTCGATGATCACCGGCCCCACAGTGCCCCCCATGAGTTGCACGCCAAACCGGCTGAGGCCCAGCACCCCGATCGTCAGCGCGATCAAGGCCAGCAACCCGGCGCCGCGCACCAGCTTCTCGCGGGAAGACTCTGCCCCGAGCTGGGCAAGTTTTGCTCCGAGCATGCCGAGCGCGAAAAGGCCGACGTATTGCAACGTGAAGCCCTTGCCGAAGAGTCCCAAGCAACCGGCTACGATCACCGCAGACGCCGCGAGGCTGATCAACGTCGACCGCAGCGGACCGATTCCGCGCCAGAGGAGAATCATGGCCGGGAAGAGGAAGTAGATCCACCACTCGAGACTGATCGACCAGTGCGCATGATTGATGGCGCCCGGGTGCATCGAGAAGTTCTGGAGCAGGAAGAGGTTCGCGATGATGTCCCACCCGCCGACCGGCAGGCTGGCATCCCACGGGGTGTGCGTCTTGTCGCCGATGAACAGGACGATCAGCAGCAGCGAGACCGCCATGGCCGCGAAGTAAGGCGGCAGGATGCGAATCGCCCGCTTCTTGAAAAACAATCCCGCGCCGCCGCGCAGCACGCCGCCATTCCGCACGACCGGGAGCATGAGGCAAAAGCCGGAGAGCACGATGAACAGGTCGACTGCGAAATGCCCAAGATTGTCGTAGAGCGAGAACATCCGGAGGCGATTCGTGATCGCGAAGCCGAGCGGCCACTGGTCCCAGTTCGGAAGCCGCGCGTGGCAGCAGACCACGGCGAGCGCCGCGAGGGCGCGAAGGCCATCGAGATAGGCCAGATGATAGGCGAGATGATTCGGAGAGGCGCTGCGGGTCGACTGGGAAGCGCCCACGGGGGAATAGGTCATAGTTTTCATGAACGGATGGGTGGATGTCGGAGATGGAAAGGCCCCGGGGACAGCGCCCGCGGGTGCCGCGCCGCGTCTCAAGCCCGCAGGCCCTGACGAACGACGTATTGAAAGAGCGACCACGAGCGGTATTCGAGCGGGGCCCTGAGAACGCCTGCCGCCGCATGCAGGACGGCGGTCCGGGGCTCGTTGCCCTCGAGCGCCCAGAGCGCCCACTGGCGGAAGACGGAGTCCTGGTCGTTCACGCTGCCGATGCTGGCGAGTGGTTCGAGGCCATGGGCAAGCCGGGCATCGCGCACCGCCGAGGAAAGTCTTTCGATCTGCGCCGCGCTGCGGGTCTGGTTGTAGCTCTTCGCGTGCTGGCGGTATTTGAGAAGCACTTCCGGAAGATTGTGGAGGCGCCCCAGTTTCGAGAGACGCAGAAAGAGGTCCCAGTCTTCGCCGTAGCCGGCGAAGGCCGTGCTGTAGCCGCCGATCTGATCCACGGCCGCCTTGCGACAGGTCACCGTGGGATGAATGAGCGCGCCGCCGTTTCCGGCGAGCAACTCCGCGAGAATGGCCGCGTGCTTCTCGGGCGGCCGATAGGTTTTCAACCGGCGGCCCCTGGGATCGAGCATGTCGACGCAGGCGCCGACGCAAACAACCTCGGGATGAGCGCGCAGAAACTCGACCTGCTTCGCAAAGCGATCCGGCGTGCAGAAGTCGTCTCCATCCATGCGGGCAAGGAACTCTCCCCTCGCCGCGGCGATGGCGTTTTTCAGCGAAGCCACCAGCCCGCTGTTCTTCTGCGTGAGGACCTTCATCCGCGGATCGGCCGCGGCCACGCGCTCGAGCACTTGCGCGGTGTCATCGGTGGATCCGTCGTTCACCACGATGCACTCGAAGTCGGAGAACGTCTGATTCCTGACGCTGAGCAGAGCTCCTTCGAGGTAAGTGCCCACGTTGTAAACGGGAATGATGACGCTGAGAACGGGCGTGCTCATGAAAGCATCCAGGGTTGTCTGCGGGGACCAGCCTGCCGGCGATGGGCGATCGCCCGCTGGTAGCTCGCCTCGATCTGCGGCCCCATCGTGGCCGCGGAATACCGGGCGAGCACCGATTCCCGGGCGGCCTGCCCCATCGTGCGGCAAAGCGGAACATCCCCCAGCAGGCGGATGACGTGATCCGCGAGTTGCGAGGAATTCTCGGGCGCGATGAGCAGGCCGGTCTTGCCGGGCTCGATCATGTCGCTCATGCCGCCGGCATTGCTTCCGACAACCGCGCGAGCCGCCGCCATCGCCTCGAGGCAGACATACGGAAAGTTTTCCCAGACGCTCGGGAAGACCGCGACGCGGACTTTGCCGAACCAGCCAGGCAGGCTCTCCGAAGGCTGACGTCCGGGAAATTCCGCGGCGATCCCCAGCTTCGCGCAGAGCGCCTGCAGCTGTTCCGCGGCGTCCTCTCCCCCCTCGAGCGGCGTGCTTTTTCCCACAAAGAGAAAGCGCACTCCGGGCACCGCCTGCGCAATGCGCGGGATCGCCGCCGAGAGGGTCTTGATGCCTTTGCGCACCTCGAGACGTCCGAAAAAGCCAACCGTGGGGGCTTCGTCCACCGGCGGCACATCGAGCATCACGGGCGATGGCGCGAAGGGATTCGGCACATGCGCCACCCGATTCTCAGGAAGCTGCCATTGATCGATCGCGTAGGTGCGCAGAGCCCCGCTGGGACTCACGACTTCATCGCTCTCGCGGGCGACAGCGAGCTCGCGCATCTCGGTCTCGCGGCCACTCACGATGGCCGGATTCGCGAGTTTCAAATCCGGGAGCGCTTCCCGCTTCCGCAACGCGCCAACGAACATCCGCAACTGCGGGAGCGCCTCGGCAAATTTCAGGTTCCGCAGGTTCCGGGGCGTGTTGATTTCCGAAAGCAGGCCGGCGGGAGAGTGCATGCGAATGACGAGCGGAATTTCCGGAGCAAAGCGGATCGCGAACTCGGCCTCGGCCTGGTATTCGGGAGCCTCGAGCACCTCGAAGGGCGCTTCCGCGTGTCGAAGGGCGAATGCCAGCCCGGCCGGAAAAGCAAACCGGCAGTTGTCCGTGCAGCCCACCGTGTGAACCTTCACGCCCGAAGGCCGCTCGAACGAGGAGGTCGCCGCACCACCGGCGAACACCTCCACCTCGTGACCGCGCTCGGCGAGAAGATCCGCCGCCTGGGCCGTGTAGGTCGCGATGCCGCCGTGGGCGGTCTCGGGGGGGAATTCGAAACTGAGAAAGGCGATGCGCACCGATTTCGTTCAGGCGAGAAGCACGGCGGACTCGGTCGCCCGCGAATGGGCTCCGATGCCGGTGTCCGGCTTCGCGAGGAGAAAGCGACTGAGAAGCGCGATTCCCTCCGTGTAAAAATAGTCCCGCACCGGGCCGGCGCTCACGTAATGCCGGGCGACGCAATACGGCAGCCGCTCGGGCAGGAAACTGACCTCGTGCTCTCCCGAGAGCGCCGTGCCGTTCAGCCGAGTCATTTGCAGCGCGAGAATGGATTGCTCGATGTGCCAGGAGCGGCGTGGCGTGTCCCAGAATGCCGCGAGGAATCGCTCGGTGAGATCGAGGTCGTGCCAGCCGGCCGGCACGAGGTTCAGGCCGCCGTTGACGTGGTCCGTGACCGGGCTGCCATACCACTCGGTCAGCTTCCCGAGTCGCGGGAAGTAAAACGTAATGGGATCGTGCATGAACCGCGCGGTCGCCACCGGCGCAGTGGCCCAGGCGAGGATTTCCTTCGGATCGGCAAAGAACAGCACGTCCGTATCCACGCACACGGCGCGGTCGCCGCGCATGACTTCGGCAAGGAGAAATGCCCGACGGAAAATCGGATGGTCCGCCGCGGCGCGCTGGCAGGTCGGGTAAGGCGCGAGGAGTTTCGCGAGGATGTCCTGCCCTTCCACGTGAGAGATCACCCGGAGGCGGGGCAACGCCGCCTTGGCGCGCTCGACGATGGCCGGCGTGAGCGTGCCATCATCGATCCACACCTGGCTCCAGCGGTAGCCGGAGAAATAGTCGAGGCTGCGGGCCGTCCAGATCGCCATGTCGACAGCCGAGGCGCAGACGAGCGAGACGACGTCGACGTTCAGATTCGGCGCCGCCGGCGCAGGCACGCTGGCGAGCTTCGGCATCACAACCCGGGCGTAGAAATCGCGCTCGAGCGTTCCGATGCCGCGACCGACCCGCCAGAGCAGCCGGGAAGCGCGTTCCAGATTGCGAATCACTCGGCTCATGCCACGACGTAATCGGGCTGCACAGAAAGCGTCGTCTTCGGAAGGAGCAGGAGCGCGTCCTGATTCCGGGAGGCTCCAAGCTCCATGCCCGCGCCTTCGATGAAGTCGAGATTGCAGATGCCGTGCAGTTCGTCGATGACCTCCGTCTTCGAGGCATCCGCCATCCAGAGCGAAGCGCGCAGCGTCATCGAGTTGATCGGGATCGGCGGCGTGCGCACGACGAACGTGTTTTTGCCGGCCTCGAGGCGGGCGCCATCCATCACGCGCTGGATGTCGAAATTGAGGACCTTCACCTCGTTGGTCGTCTCGAAATAGAGCGCGAGACCGCCCACGGTCGTGGCCTGCTCGGCATTGATCGTGACGGTGAACTCCAACTCGGACCCGGGGCTCGGGTGGCTGGCGGAGGGATCGCCGACGACGTCGTAACGGAACGATGCGAACTGGGCGACGTTCTTCTTTTTCCGCGGACGGCTGAGCAGATTCAGGTCGTAACCCGGGGCGAGCACCTGGTCGGTATCCTCGTAATATTTCGGCACGATGCTGGCAGGCGTGCCGTCGGCGATCACCTTGCCCGCGTCCATCAAGACGGCGCGATTGCAGAGGCGCATCACCGTTTCCATCGAGTGGCTCACGAAGAGAATCGTGCGGCCCTGCTTGCTGGAAACTTCCTGCATCTTTCCGATGCACTTGCGCTGGAAACGCTGGTCACCGACCGCGAGCACCTCGTCGACGATGAGAATCTCGGGCTCGAGATGCGCCGCGACCGCGAAGGCCAGGCGGACATACATGCCGCTCGAGTAACGCTTCACCGGCGTGTCGATGAACTTCTCGATCTCGGCGAAGGCGACGATCTCGTCGAACTTCCGGGCGAGCTCGGACTTCTTCATGCCGAGGATCGCGCCATTGAGGAAAACGTTCTCCCGGCCGCTGAGTTCGGGATGAAAACCCGTGCCAACCTCGAGCAGACTCGCGACGCGTCCACGAAGAGTCGCATACCCGCTGGTCGGTTCCGTGATGCGGGAAAGAATCTTCAACGCCGTGCTCTTGCCGGCGCCGTTGCGACCGATCAGGCCGATGACTTCGCCGGGCTGGACGTCGAACGAAAGGCCGTTCAGCGCCCAGAACTCCCCGCGCTGGGGCTTGGCGTTGTTCCCGCGGCCCGTGATTTTTTTGACGCCTCGCTCCAGCGCGTCGCGCAGCGAAACGGCCCCGATTTCTCCGAGATTGTAGCGTTTCGACAGGTTGCTGACTTCGATGATTGGCTTGGACATGGTTTCCCCTATTTGAAATTTGCGATGCGCGCCGGCGTCAGGCCTTGTCGACGTAGCTGCGTTCGATCTTGTTGAACCACAGGAAGCCCGCGAAGAAGATGACCAGGGCCATCACCCACGAGATCGTGACGGCCAGCGGGGAAAGCGTCCCCACCCCGAGAAGCGTCCAGCGGGCGCCCTCGACCGGCACGGTCATGGGATTCAACTGCACGATCCAGCGATACTGCTCCGGAAACTGACTGGCCGGATAAATGATCGGCGTGAGATACATCCAGATCTGGACCATGAATCCCAGCATGTGCTGGAGGTCGCGATAGACCGCTGTGAGTGACGAGAAGATCAGCGCCGAGCCCAGCCCGACGAGCGTCGCCTGCAGGGCAAAGATCGGGAAAAGCACGATCTGCCAGCCCAGATGAACGTGGTGGGCCGTGGAGGAAAAGAGGTCGACCACGAGATAGGTGACTCCCAGCAGAACGAACTGAATCGCCAGCGGGATGAATGCCGAGATGCCGTTCGCCATCGGCACGATGATGCGGGGGAAATACACCTTGCCGAAGAGGTGGGCGTTCGACTGGAGCACGTTGCCCGATCCGCTGTAGATCTGGGCGAACAGGTTCCAGCAAAGCAGGCCGCTCATGTAGAAGAGCACCGGCGAAACGGAGTCCGTCGGAATCTTCGCGACCTTGGCGAAAATCACCGTGAACACAATGGTCGTCAGCAGGGGCTGGATGACCATCCAGGCGGGCCCGAGCACCGTCTGCTTGTATTTCGAGACGAAGTCCCGGCGGACGAGAAGCCAGAGCAGATCGCTGTAATGGAAGATTCCCTGCCAGTCGACGTCCCAGAGCGACCGCCGTGGCCGGATCTGAACTTCGTAATCGAGGATGTTTTCGCTCATTTCGTTTTCTTTCGTAAGTTCTTCAAACTCGCCGCCTTAGTAGTAACCCGGATAGGCGAGCTGGCGGCCGGGCAGGCCGTTCAGCACCACGTTGGCGCGGGGATATTTCGCTTCGCTGAGGCTCTTGATCGCCCGTTTCAGGATCGCCTTGGGCGTCGAGAAGGCGCGGACCACGAGGCAGCAGGCGTCGACGTAGGGCAGGACGAGGTAGGTGTCGCTCACCGCGATGCACGGGGCAGAGTCGATGACGACGCGGTCGTAGTTCTTCATCGCCTTCGTCAGGAGCTCGCGGAACGCCGAGGTGGAAAGCAATTCCGAGGGATTGTCCACGAGACGACCGGCCGTGAGCAGCGTGAGATTCGGAACCTCGGTGGGACGGGCCACGCTCTCGAGCGGAGAGGTGCCGGCGAGGACTTCGGCGAGGCCGGCCTCCGTGTCCTTCGTCGAGAACAGGCGAGCCAGCGTGGGCTTGCGCAGATCCGCGTCGATGAGAAGCGTGCGCAGGTTCTGCTGCGCGAGGGTCACCGCGAAGTTCGAGCTCGCGAAGGTCTTGCCTTCGTTCGGGATGGAGCTCGTGAACAAGAACACGCGGCGCTGTTTGGCATCCCCAGAGTGCTGAACCGTCTGCGACGCGCGCAAAGTTCGGAACGCCTCCGCGGCCTGGCCACGGCGAACATTGAAGGCGATGAGGTCCGTCTTGCCCTTGATGAGCGGGACGGTGGAGACGACCGGAAGACCGCTGATCTTCTCGGCCTCGTCGACAGACTTCACCGAACCGTCGAGCATGTGAAGCCCCACGGCGATGGCGATTCCGACGACCAGGCCACCAACCAGGCCCATTCCGATCGTCTTGATCGCGCTCGACGACCGCATCGTGGACTCGTCCGCAAGCTGGTGAATCTGCACCGGGATGCTGTTGAAGGCCTTTGTCATGTCGACTTCCTTCAGGCGCTCGAGGACCGAGGCATACATCGCGCTGTCGCTGTCGATTTCGCGCTTCAAGGTGTTGTATTCGATCGACTTGGAAGAGACCTGCAGCAACGAGTCCTCGTAACCGGCACGAACCTCCTTCATCTGTGCCAGCTGGGCCTCGGTCTGCTTCTCGGTGATCTCGAGAATGCCGATCATGCTCTTCAGGATCTCGTTCCGCTCGTTGACCGTGAAATCGAGATTCCTCTTGGCCTCGATGTAGACAGGATGCTTCGGCCGTTTGGTCTGGGAAATCTCGTTGAGATTGCGCTCCTGCTCGGAGATCGAGGCCGTGAGAGCGGCCACGCGAGGCTCGTTGGCCACACTGGGAAGGCGGAGAAGCTCTTCCGGTGAATCGGCGCTCACCCGGGCGGCGGCCAGATCTCGCCTGATCTGCAACACCTGCTCCTCGAGGGCGGCCATGCGCTTGGCCGCGTCGTTGAGTTTCAGCTGCGCTTCCTCCTGCTTCGCATCAAGGGAGGGAGTGCGCTCCTTCTCGCGAAACTGCTGCATCTTCGCGTCCGAAAGTTTCATCTTCTCGCGAAGCCGGGCGGCTTCATCGACCAGAGACTGGTTGGCCGACTGGGTGGCATTCGTGCGCTGCTCGACGATGAAGGCGACGTATTCCTTGGCGTAACTATTCGCGAGGAATTGCGATTCGCGGGGATCCCGGGTCGTCACGAAGATGTCCAGCAGCTTGGTATTCAGGCGGTATTGCGCCTTGACCATGGAATTCAGGATTCGCGCGGCGCGCTCCACCGAGAGCGACTTGTCATCGATTCCGGCTGCGCTGAGAAAATCCCGATCCGTGTTCAGATGGAGATGCTCCACGATGCGCTGGGCGAAGGAATAACTGATCAGGCCGTCGATCATCGTGTTGATCATTTCGGCGTTCTGAAACTGCCCTTCCACCACCGGCTTCACCGTGTCGAGGACGCGGTTCTGATCGTCGGCAATCATAAGCACGGCGCGCGCTTCGAACGTCGCGACCTGCTTGCTCACGAGGACCGCGGCGATGACTCCGCCAACGATGACGGTGAGAACGAGAAGCCAGAGACGCTTGAGGACCGCGTCGAGGTATTCTCTCCAGTTGAAGGAGATCTCCTGATTTTCTTCGTCTTGTGTTGCCATAATATTAACTTTTGGGTGCTTCGAGTTTCGAAATTCGGCGGGTTACTTAATACCAGCTCTCTCCCACGCTAATGACGTCTCCGGCGACGATCTCCATCGGCGCTGCCGAGGAGTCGACCATCTTCTTGGCGTTGATCTTAAAGGTCTGGGCGGTGCCTCCGCTGCCGCGTTTGACCATCACGTTTCTTTTGTCCGCAATGCGGGTGAAACCGCCGGCCATGCCGATCGCCTCGATGAGATTGATCCCCTCTCCGCTGTTCAGCGTGTAAGTGCCGGGATTATTAACCTGCCCAATGATGGTAAACTTCCGCTCCGCAAACTTCGTGACGCCGAGGGAAACCTGGGGCTCTACGAGATAGTCCGCGTTGTAACGATCGCGGATGAGGTTGCGGGCCTGCTTGATCGTCAATCCCGCCACCTTGACGTCGTTGATGAGGGGAAATTGCACCGTGCCGTCGCGGGAGATCGTCGCACGGGTTGTGAGGTCCGACTCCCGGAAGATCGACATCTCAATGGAGTCGTTTGGCGTCAGAACATATTCACTATCCGTGGTTTGCATCGCGGTCGCCGGCGCAACGGGCAGGGCCGCCCGAACTTCCGGCTGCATGAAGACACTTCCCGGGGTCGCCACGGGCGAAGCGCTGTCCGTCGCGGTAGCCGAGGCCGTCACGGGAGTCGGAGTCGGGATCGTCTTGGAGAGGGCGCCCGCCTGGTTGATTTCGTCGGGTCGAAACGGCTGGGAGAATGTCTGGGCGACACTCGGACGCGCTCCCAAAAGCGCGGCGATCACGGCCGAGGCCAGCACGGCCCGGGTGGAGATCCGATGAATAAGGGTGGTTTTCATGTGACTTAACTTAGTAGGTGAAGGTGAGGCCGACATTGGCCCGGACTTGCGGAGAAGAGGATTGGCCATCCCGGTCGGATCCGATCCAGAGAAGGCCGTTGAGGAAAACCCAGTCCTGAATGCGGTAGGAAAGACCGCAGCTCACAAAGGCAAAATTCCGAGCCTGATTCTGATTATCCGTCACGCCCTCGGCGTCGTTCGTCGTGCCCACGTAATCCCATTGCTCGAAGCCTCCCGAGAGCGTGACCTGCGCCCGACTGAAAAAGGTCTGCGCGATGCTGGCGGCCACACCGCGGGTCACCCGGGCCTGCGAGGTCAGCACCGTCGAATATTCCTGAGTCTGGTAAACATTGATCGCGAACGACGTGTTCAGGCGAGGTTCCCAGGTCCATTGGAAGTTGAAAGACGGGCGAAGGTCGGTGCCTTCCATTCCAAGACTCGCGGACGCGGAGGTCTTTTCCGTGATCTGATAGCTGGCCTTCACGCGATAGGCGGGACGGAAGCCCACTTCCTCGGCTTCACCGCCACCGGTGCCACTGACATACCGGCAACCAATTCCGGCGGAGATGTTCAGTTTGGGGGTCGGCTCGTAAATGACGATTCCGAGAATCTGGCCGTATTGGCGGGATTGATTGGAGTTCTCGCTCAGTCCCTGCGAATCCTGCCCGGCGCCCAATTCCAGCCGAAACCGGGTTTTGCCGGTCCACGCATAATCCGCGTAAGCCTTGCCCTCATAAGCTCCGAGGGTGCCGGTCGGGGACGTTTCGGTTTGAGAAATGATATCCTGGCTGGCAGAAAGCGAGCCGCCGATCTTCGCGTCCTCGGTCAGCTGGTAATCTCCCGTGAGGGAGCCCGTCCAGCTCAGCTGAGTATCGTTCTGACCAGACTCGATATTGAAACCACTGCCATAGGACAGGCCCGCATTGGCCTGGATCGTGTAGCGGCTTCCCTCGAGACCAAGGAGGAGCGATGCCGTGTTCTGAAACGGGTTATCGCCGCCGCCGCCACCCGAAGAATTGTAATTCGGATCCGTGTAAAACGTATAGCTGCCGCTGTAGCGCGCATCCACCGTCCAAGGGCCAACTTCTCGGAAATAACCGACGGTCAAAGCCGGGACGATGAAAGCGCTGTTGTTGGACGATTTCTTTCCCTCAGTGGCGTCGGCATTCTCGTCCGAATATTCCCAACCCAAAGTTACCGCCGGGTGAACAATCACGGGGCCGAGACGAAGGCCCATTCCCGCAGATCCTTCCTCCTGAGCCGCCGCGGCCGTCCGAAGAGCCTGAAGAAACCCTGCCAGACCCCGCGTGTCGTCAGCCTGATAAATCGAGGAAGGCAACGTTCCGCGATCGGCCGGCTCCCCCACCCAGCGGTAGCGAAACACGGCCTGCTCCACCGTCGTCGGCGCAACCGTCTGCGCGTTCGCCGCAAGCATCGGAACCAGAGCGATCAGAAAAACGCCCCAGAAGGCCCCCCGTCCCGGGAGGACTTCGATCGAGGACTTCGAGTGGGCGGACATCGCCGTATTGGAAATCAAGCAGGAGGGCTTTCCCTCGACGAAATCGAGCCTCTCGCTCCGCGAGCAAATCGCTTTCAGCGCTCCAACCATTCGCTTGTTCTTCATTGTGATTTGGCTCGCCGCGTTCCAGACAGGTCCTCGACCTGCCCCACCGCGCTCGTTCCGTTTTATGTTGTTTTTCAATCCGTTCGGGAGGGTGCCTCGGGGCCAGATTTTGGAAAAATGCTGCCGCCCTTGGTCAATCGCGGTCCTTTCCGCGAAACCTTCCAAATGTGACTCAGGCGCTTCGTTCAGGACCCGAAGCTGTGGCCCTGGCAGATTCCCAAGCAATCCGGTAGATGCCCGCTTGGGTGCGCTGCCAGGCGCTATGTCTCTCGTTACAACAAAAAACTGGAAGAACCCGTGATCCCCCGACTGAGCAGCCCTCCGCACAAGACTTCGCTTGAGACGGCCCCGATCGGCGATGTTGGTGTTCCTTGAGTGATTCTCACCAAATTTTCCAATTTCGTGTTTTCTACCGCAAAGGATACGGACAAGGCGAGCAAACTTGCAGAAAAAGTGAATCTTTTTGACCTCCATAGAGACAGTTTGCGAAATTTCTCTGTTAAGAGGGCCGAAAATACGCGTGCCAGGAGACTTCCGAAGCCGGACGACTCCCTGATCGAGTCCGCGCCAACTGACAATCTCGCTGCCAAATCGATGCCGGAAGCGAGCATTTGCGTGTGGGCACGGCCATTTCCCCTCGTATACGCCCGCACTTTTGCGAAATTGACCAAAAATCTTTGAGGCGTCCGCGGCACCTTGTCCGTTTTTCACCACAAAATCCGGCATTCTTCTCTGTAAAGGATGCGCATGCATCTTTTTGATCACAAGCGCGTCACTTTTTCCTCACTTTCTTCGCAAGTCCGCAATTCCCGCGCGTATAGCTCGAGAAGAATACCATCGGAGAGAGCCCCTGGCCTCCCGGTGTCGTTGCTCAGGGAATCGCAATGAAAACCATCACTTATCGCCTCTTAAAATTCACGAATCGCAACTCGGTCTCCAGTCTTCGACTCGAGCCCAAGGCTCCGGAGCGTCGCATTTCGCGTCCGGCCCGGACCACTCCCCTTCTCGGGATCAAGTTTTTCGCCGGAACCTTTGACGAGGCCATCGACAAGCTGGCCCACGGCGGCGGATTGTCCGTCTTTCCCTCCGGCCCCGGCATCGCGCAGGACATGCGGAAGAGCGAAGCCTATCGTCAGGCGCTCCAACAGGCGGATCTGGCGTTCGGCGACAGCGGCGCAATGGTTCTCCTGTGGCGCATGCTCACGGGCGGCCGGATTCCCCGCTACTCGGGACTTCGCGTGCTTCAGGCCGTGATCAAGCATGAGGAATTTCGGAAGCCGGAAGCCACGTTCTGGGTGATGCCGTCGGCCGACCAGATGGAGCACAACCTGAATTGGCTGAACAAATCCGAGGGAATCCTCGTCGATCAGGACGCCTGCCACATCGCGCCGCAGTATTCCTCGGAAGGCTTTCTCGAAGACCCGGACCTCGTTGCACGCATTGAAAAGGCCCGGCCAAAATTCGTGGTGCTGTGCATCGGCGGCGGCGTGCAGGAACGGCTCGGCCTCCATCTGCGGAACAGTCTCTCGTATCGTCCCACGATCCTCTGCATCGGCGCGGCCATCGGCTTCCTCACCGGCGTGCAGGCGCACATCCCGACCTGGGCGGATCGCGCCAAGCTCGGGTGGCTGGTTCGCTGCATCGATAATCCCAAGGTGTTCGTGCCGCGTTATCTGGGCGCCCTCAGCCTCGTGCAGGTGTTGGCCCAGCATTGGTTCAGTGGCAAGATTCCCGGTCCGGTCAAGGAGGAGTTCTCCGACGAGGCGATTGGCGAAATGTCCGAAGCGTAAGCGCGCATGGTCTCGAGACGGGTAAAGGGAATCATTCACCTGATCGGCTTGTTTCGGGTGATCGCCGGTCTGGCGACCTTCTGGTCGCTTTACTGGATCTTCGCCTCCGTTCTGGAGCGCGGCTTCCTCGTCGGAAACGGCGAATACATTCTCTACAGCACGATCATCGCAGTCGGTCTCGTCTACGATCATCTGCGCACGATGCGGGCGCAGCACAGCATGATCGGCGCGAACCAGCGCGAGTGGAAGCCGCGGGTGGCCTTCCGCCAGACGTCCATCGTCTTCTTCGTCCTGTTCTTTTACTTCTGGCTGAGTGACGACCGCACCGTCTCGCGCACATTTCTCGTGACCCTCGCGCCGACGTTGTTCGTCGTGCTGCTCGTATCGAATCGCTACGTCACCTCGTGGCTGATCAAGCGGGCATTCCGCGGGAAATCGATCTTCCGCGTGCTGATCTATGCGTCGAAGGACGGAGTGATGAGCGTGCAACGCTGGCTGAACGAGCGCGGCTCGCTCGGCTTCAAGGTCATCGGCATCGCCACCGACGATGCGCCAACGAAGAGCGAAGTCGCGGGTTTCAAGGTGCTGGGGCAATCCCGCAGCCTCGCGCGCATCCTCGACCATTACCGAATCAATGTCGTCCTCCGCTCGGGGGACATGAATGAATCCCGTGAGGAGATGCAGGAACTGCAGAGTCTCTGCGACACGAAGGGTGTGCGCCTCGTGCGATCCTTTCAGATCAACCACGCGCGACGGCGCCCAATGAGTCTCTGGGAAGACCAGGGCCTCTGCTTTCTCGCGCTGCGCGAAGAGCCGCTGGAAAGCCCGCTCAATCGCATGCTCAAGCGCATCTTCGACATCTGCGTGGCCTCGATCGTTCTCACGACGGTCGTTCCCGCGATCTCGCTCGTCGTGTGGATCTGCCAGCGCTGGCAGTCTCCCGGCCCGCTGTTCTTCGTGCAGGAACGCTGCGGATTGAACGGCCGGTTCTTCAACATCTGGAAATTCCGCACCATGCGCGTGGAGAATCCCGACGAGACGCAGCAGGCTTTCGCCGGCGACCCGAGAATCTATCCGGCCGGCCGCATCTTCCGCAAACTGAGCATCGATGAGCTCCCGCAGTTCATCAACGTGCTCCTCGGCGACATGAGCGTCGTCGGCCCCCGCCCCCACCTCCGCGCCCACGACGACGAGTTTGCCCAGGTCCGCACCGACTACCGCGTGCGCCACCTCATCAAGCCCGGCATCACCGGCCTCGCTCAGGTGCGCGGCTACCGCGGCGAGACGCGCAACGACCGCGACGTCATCAAGCGCACCCGCGCGGACATCCATTACCTCGAGCACTGGTCCGTCTGGCTCGACTTTCAGATCGTCGTGCGCACCGCGCTCCAGATGATCAAGGCCCCGAAGACCGCCCTGTAGCCACTTCAAAATTTTCCCTGGGCGCCCCGTGAATTCGTCTCGATGGGAGAGATTCGCGGGGCGTCTTCTCTTTCGGTCCCCTCCGGCCCTGCCCGGTCGCGTCCGGCCTTGCAAACTTCCGTGCCCGGCGCAACAGTTCATCCTCCGAGCCATGAACGCCGAATCCGCCGCCGACCTGCGCCAGCGCCTGCACGACGGCCTTTGCCAGCAGCTCACGGCCGCTCTCATGTTTTCCGACGCGCTGCGCCGCAGCCTGGAAAATCGGGCCGCGCCGGAACTCGAGGATTGCGAGCGTCTCGTGGAACTCCTCCAATCCTCGGCTGATGAGCTTGTCGGCGTGATGAATCACCTGACCGAGATTCGCGCCACCGCCGAGGCCGAAAAGTAGGCCCCGCCGCTAGCCGGCCTCACCGAGAACCTTCAGATACGTGCGGTCGACGATCTGGTGCGTCTTGGGATCGTAGGTTTCCACGCGCATCGTTTTCAGCATCCACTTGCCGTTGATCTTCTGCGGCGAGATCACCTTGAAGCGCTTGAGAATGCGTCCGTCCATGCCGTAGCCCTCGATCTGCAGGGCCGCGCCGCTTTCCTCGTCGATCCACAACCGGGCGACGCCGTATTGGGATTGCCCACGCGGCGCCTGCACCTCGAGTTTCCACGCCTTCCGCACGCCCACCATTTCCTCGCCGAGCAATTTGGGGCGCGGCCAGTAAAGGAAGCGCAGCGCGAGGTCTTCGAAGGTGATCGGGGTGCCGCGCACCTTTTCGTCGTAACGGGCCGGCTTGATCTCGGACGTTTTCCCGCCCTTGCGCTCCCGCAATTCCGAGGAATCCTCGCCGAGCACAAGCTGGATCTGCTGGTCCGGATTCGTGAATGTGTAGCTCACCACGCCGTTCTCCAGCGCGAGAATGAAGGGCGTCTTTCCGGCATCTCCGCTCAACTCTCCGCGAAGCGTTTCCTGCTGGCTCATCGGGCTCAGGCGCGCCGCCCGGAGGATCTCGTCCGCACTGGGAGCTTGCGCCGCCCGTCCGGTCATCGCGCCGGCGGCGAGCAGCAGGACGGAGAGAAGGACGCTCGAAGCTTGAGTGGGACGGAGATTCATTGGAAGGTGGGCGGAATATCCCGCCCATCGCTCGATGGATCAACGCATCTTTTTTCTCATCAACGGGCACTGGGCCCATCCGGCGCTCGACCTGCCCATGGCAGCGATCTCGAGCTGGGATTTCTGGTGGCCGATCGCCCTCGTCGGCGGCCTGCTGTTGCTGGCCTTCGGCGGTTTTCGCGGCCGTGCGGCGCTCGTCTGCATTGGCCTCACGGTCGGTCTTACCGACGGCGTGATCGTTGACGCCATCAAGGGCAACGTCGGCCGGCCACGTCCGCATCAGGTGCTCGAGGGCGTGCGCATCGTCGACCTTCAGAAGGCGCGCCCGCGCTTGCTCGCTCTCGGCAAACCCGCCAAGGTCGAATACTCCAGCCCGTCGATCCAGCCCGTGCGCGGCATCTCGTTTCCCTCCGGCCATGCGTCGAACAACTTCGCGCTCGCCGTCGTTCTCGCCGTCTTCTACCGCCGCTGGGGCTGGCTCTACTTCCTGCCAGCCTCGCTCATCGCCTACTCGCGCATCTATACCGGCTCTCATTATCCGTCCGACGTCATTGTCGCCGCCTTCATCGGGGCGGCCCTCGCCTGTCTCGTGCTCGCGGCGGCAGAGGCGATCTGGCGTCGATTTGCCGGTCGCGTCGTGCCGCGCCTTTTTGCGGCCCATCCCAGCCTGCTCGCCGGATGAAACACCTGCCCGCGCTCCTGCTCGTCCTTGTCACGATCGTGCGCCTCTGGGCCGCCGCGGTCCTGCCGATCACTCCTACCGAGGCCTACCAATGGATGTGTGCGGATCGCCTCGACTGGGCTTTCTTCGACGCCCCCGGTGGCACCGCCGCGCTCGTCCATGTCGGCTCCCTGTTGCCCGGAAACAGCCCCCTCGGTCTGCGGCTGGCCTTTCCCCTGCTCGCCGCCCTTGCGACCTTCGGCATCTATCGCCTCGGCCGCGCGTGGTTCGGCTCCGCGACCGCGCTCTGGGCCGCCGTGGCCCTCAACGCCCTTCCGATCTTCAATACCGCCGCGGTGCACGCCGGTCCGGAAATGCCCACCCTCGCTTTCACCGCTCTCGCACTCTGGCTGCTCGTGCGTGCGCTCGAACGCGGCCTGCCGTGGTGGATTCTCTCCGGACTCTCCCTGGCCGCCGCCGTCCAGTTTTCCTACGCTTCCCTCGCGCTCATCCCCGGCATTTTTCTCGCCATCACGCTCACCCCGCGCTACCGCGGTCAGTGGCGGCGTCCCGGCCTTTATTTCCTCGTCCTCTTCGCCGCCGGCGGAGTTGCCAAGGCCCTCCTCTGGAACCAGGCTAACCACTGGCCCGCCACCGCCCTGGGCACCTGGCGCACGGAATTCACCCCGCAGTGGACCGAAATCCTCCCCGCGCTTGCCTCGAGCATCGGGCAGGTTTCCCTTCCCGCGGCCGCGGTCGCCGTGTTCGCCCTCGTCCAGATCGTCCGCGCCGCGCGCATTCACACTCGGCCCCGACTGCTCGCCTGTCTTCTCGCCCCCTTCCTCCTGCTCTGGCTGCGCGACATCATGCACGGCGACTCCGCCACCCTCCCCCTGCTGCCTGTCATTCTCCTGCTCGCGACCGCCGCCACGAATCTCGTTCTCGAGGCAAAAAGACTTCACCGCATCGGCGCCATCGCCCTCGTCCTCACGGCGGCCACCATCGCCTTCCCGTTTTCCCGTCCGGGCACCCCCTGGAACCGCGTCGCCGACGCCATCAACCCGCTGTTCACCGAGATCCAAAGCGAATACCCGTTCCCGCTCTTCGTCATCGCGCCCGATCCCGAAGCCACCGCCGCGCTCAGTTACTATCTCTCCCGCTCGCCCAACGGCGAAACCCGCGAGGTCTTCCTTCGCGAGTCGCAGGATCTCTCGAACCAGTTCGGCCTCTGGCCGCGCTACGACGACTTTGTTCCCGTCAAAAAGGCGCCCGATGAATACTTTCAGGAGCTGAAGGCTCAGAACCTCTACCTCGGCCACAGCGCCCTGTATCTCACCGACGAGGAGCCCACTGACCTGCCGCAGACGATCACGAGCGCCTTCGCCCGCGTCACCCCCCGCGCCACCCTTTCCCTTCCCGGCAATCGCAAATTGCGCGTGTATCTTTGCGAAGATTATCAAACGATGCCGCTCTAGCGTTTCGGCCTGCCTCCTGCCTCGCCGCCGCGCTGACTCACTTTCATTCACCGTCCATGCCGTCCCTGTCCGTCGTCGTCCCGCTCTATAACGAAGAGGAGAACGTCCCGATTCTTCAATCCGAGATTGCCGCCGCGCTCGACGGCATGGACTACGAGCTCATCCTCGTCGACGACACCTCCACCGATGGCACCGTCGCCGCCGTGAAACCCGCGCCGGAGGTCCGCCTGCTCCGCTTCGTCCGGAACCAGGGCCAGAGCGCCGCCATGATCGCCGGCATCGCCGCCGCCCGCGGCGCCATCATCGTGATGCTCGACGGCGATCTGCAGAACGATCCCGCCGACATTCCGCGCCTCGTCGCCGAAATCGAAAAGGGCGCCGATCTTGTCTGCGGCTACCGCGCCCGGCGCGCAGACACCCTCAGCAAGAAAATCACCAGCCGCATCGCCAATTACGTCCGCAGCCGTTTCGTTGGCGACGGCATTCGCGACACCGGCTGCACCCTCAAGGCCATGCGCCGCGAATGCGCAAGCGCGCTGGTGCCATTCAAGGGCGTCCACCGCTTCATTCCCGCGCTCGTCAAGAACGCCGGCTTCAAGCTCGTCGAGATTCCCGTGAACCACCGCGCGCGCCAGTTCGGCGTCAGCAAATATGGCCTCGGCAATCGCGCCCTGAAGGCGACGATGGACATGTTCGGCGTGCGCTGGCTCCAGAGCCGGCACATCAGCTACGAGCTGCGCGACGAATAGTCTCCGGCTACTTCACTCCGGCGCAGTGCCCTTCCTCGAGCGCGAGACCACCGGCTCGACGAACAGGCTTTTGAGATGCTTCACGCTGCCGTCGGCATTCGTGGTGAGCGTGTGGCGAATCGCGGTGATGCGATAAATGCGAGCGTAGTGCTTGTGCCCATTGATCGGTGGCCAGTCGCCGCCGTCGAGCGTGTCGCCCTTGGCAATGTCCTGGAACTGGCCCGTGCCCTCGAAAACGGCGAGCGGAAATCCAAACTTCTCGCCGTCGTAAACCTGGATCGCGTGAATGATCGGACGCGGCGCCGGCGCAGTGCGACGGGAGGGCTTCTTCGGCGGATTCATCGGCGGGCCGTTCTTTCCGATCGAGAAGCCTCCCGGCACCGGCCCGTTTTCACAGTCGGAACTTCCCACTCCCCGACCCCGTCCCTGCCGAAGCTCCTGGCGGGCGCTGTTGAAAATCCCTCCTTCACGACCGGGGCCGGATGGATACCGCGGTGCCGTAGCACAGGACCTCGGTCGCCGATTCCCTGCTGACGACTTCCGATGCGTCGTAACGAACCCCGATGATCGCGTTCGCCCCCAGCTGCGTCGCATGCTCGATGAGCGAATCCAGGGCATGCTGGCGCGCCTGCTCGCACATCTCGGTGTAGGCGCCGATGCGCCCGCCAACGATGCTCTTCAAGCCGCCCAACAGCCCCTGCACGAGGGTCGGAGAACGCACGGTAATCCCGCGGACGAGCCCCTTGTAATCGGTGATGACGTAACCTTCGAAGTCGAACCCCGTCGTGGTCTTCATGAAAGCAATAGGAGCGAGCGATCAGTCTTTCCTTGGTTTCCGTTTTCTTGTTTCCCCTCGAAGGCGTCGAAATCCGCAAACGATTTTCTCGCGTGGGCTGAGCTCGCCAAGGTTCGTGTTCTTCATATGCCCATTGGATCAGTGTCCCTCACCAAGGCAAAGAGAAAATCAGGACACTACCAATGCCGACAGACTGTCGTTGAAATCACGACCCGCGCCACGTCCCACTGCGCCGCGGAGATTTCGCGAGACTCACACCGGCGGCGTGATCGGGCCGGGCGGGCCTTCGGGGACGGCGAGCGCCGGATCGCGGTCCCAGAAATAGCGCTTCAGGAGAACCTTGAGCGTGGCAGTGAGCGGCACGGCGAGCAGCGCGCCGAGCAGACCGCCGAGCACGAGGCTCCACGCGAGAACGGAAATGATGACCGTGAGCGGGTGCAGGCCGACGGATTCACCGACGATCTTCGGCGCAATGAAGAGACCGTCGAGCTGGTTCGCGACGATGAAGATGATGGTGACGGCGATCGGGTGGCCCCAGTCACCGAATTGCGCGGTAGCGATGAGCACGGCGGGAATCCAGCAGATCAGCGTGCCGGCGTAGGGAATAAGCCCGAGGACGCCGACGAGCAGGCCGATGAGCACGGCGAAGTCGAGACCCATGATGAGGAGGGCGGTGCCAATGAGCGCCCCGTCGATGAGGCTGACGAGGAGCTGGCCGCGGAAGAAGCTGATGAGGTAGCTGTTGATCTCGCTGATGAGGGAGACGAGCTCGCTCTTGAGCGGCGAAGCTCGCAGCGGGAGGTAGTTTGCCCACGTGGCGCCGATCTGCGGGCCATCGTTCAGGAAGAAGAAGAGGAAGATCGGGACGAGGATGAGACTGAGCATCGCGCCGAGGACGCCGAGCGTGCTGCCGATACTCTTCCACAGGAAGCCGCCGGCGTTGCCGAGGAGCTCGCCGGCCTTTTTCTGGATCGCGTCGGTGCTTTCGGTGATGGCCTGCTGAATCGCCGCTGAGAAGGGATCGGCCGCCTTCTCGCCAGCCTCGACGGGCTGGAAACGCTCGGCGAGGTGCTTTGCGTTGTCGACCGTGGACTTGAGGAGATCCTGGGCGCGCTTGCTGTAGGTCGGCAGGTTCTGCCGAAAGCTGTCGCCCTGCCGGTGAATCGTCGGCACGACCCAGAGGACCATGCCAGCAAGGATCGCGATGACCGTGAGGAAGACCGTGATGACGGCCCAGAGGCGCTTCCAGCCGCGGTCCGCGAGCCAGCTCACGACGGGGTCGAGCAGGTAGGAGAGAATGCCGGCGATCGCAAGCGGCAGGACGACCGGCTGGAGAAATCCGATGGCCGTGAGGATGTAGCTGCCCGCGTAGTAAATGCCGGAGAGGGTGATGGCGATGGCCAGCACGGTGAGCGCGAGCCACCACATTTTCCACTGGAACCGGCTGGGAGAAATCATGCGCTTGGCTGTAGCGGGTTTTCGGGCGCGCGGCAACTGCGGCGGAGGCCGGAGCCTCAATGGCCGGGAAGCGTGCCGAGATATTGCTTCAGCTCGGCCTCGCCGCCCTCTCGCAGCGTGAGAATAAATGCCATCGGCCCGATCTGCTGGATGGCGAAGGCGCGGTTGCGTTTCGGTCCGTAGGTCGCCGTGCGCCACTGCCCTTCCGGGAGAGAAATGCCCAGCGGCTGGGCGGCGAGCACGTAGATGAGCGCCTTGGGCTTTGCAACCGCGGCGACGGCCACCGGCACCTCCTCGTATTTGAAAAGACGCACGCCGACGACCGGGGCAGCCTCCAGGCCCTTCGCGACGGTGAAGCCGTCGAAGTCTTTCATGACGAACCAGTCGGTGAGCGCGCCGGCGTTGGTCTCGATCTCACTGAACTGGTCGGGCCCGGCGCCATCGCCGGCGACGACCATCTCGGAAACTTCCTGCATGCCGGCAAACGAGCCCTGGCCGACGAACATCCACGCAATCAACGCCACAAGGAAAAGGAACGCGAGCCCCACCGCGAGCATCGCGGGGTCGCGAAACGAAAAGCGCCGCACGCGCCGGGCCTCGAGGCGAAGGGCGACGTCCTCGAGCGCGGTGTCGACTCCGGCGGGAAGCGGGAGCGCCTCGAGCTGGGCCGCGAGCGCGCGGTCGAAGGCTAGCTGCGACTGGAATTCCGCATCGAGCGCGGGATTCTTCGCGGCGAACCTGAGGGCCTCGCGGACGTCGCGTTCGTTGTCGTCCTCGCCGCTGGGACGATAGCTGCGAAGGATCTGGCGGGCCTGGCGAATGTTCATGGCGCGATCTCCGGCTGCGTGGTCGGAGCAGGCTCCTCGACGGAAAGTGCCGCGAGCAGGGCGAGTCGCGCGCCATGCAGGATATTCGCGAACTCCGCTTCGCCGAGGCCGAGCAGCTTCGCGACATTGTCGGCCTCCATCGTGTCGAGCACGAGGAGAGCGAGCGCGCTGCGGCCGGGCTCCGGCAGAGCGTGCAGTGCCGCCTCGACCCGGGCGGGTGTCGCGCGAGCGACCACGTCGGCAGGGCCGGCCGGAAGCTCGCCGCGCGCGGTTCCTCCGGTCGTCCCGGTGGCTCGGGACTTCAGCGCCCGGCGGCGGACGGCCTGGAAAAGGAACATCGCCAGGCGTTCCTCGTCATGCGTCGGGGGTTTCAGCACCGCAGCCTCGAGCGTCTCGAGGGTAATCTTGCGGGCGAGTTCGGCGTCCTGCAGAAGAACTGCGGCGAAGCGGTAGAGGGGTTGCTCCCAGGCGTCTCGGTCGGCCATCAAGCCTCCAAATTAGGCCACGCGACTCCGCGGGGACAAGCGTCGATTGCAGGCGCTGGGACGACTTCCTCAGCGATAGACGAAAACGGGCGTGCCGACCTCGACCGCGTGGAAGAATCGCCTCGCCTGGCGCTGCGGCAGGCGGATGCAGCCGTGCGAGGCGGGATAGTCGGGCACGTGCCCGGCGTGCAGGCCGACGGCGCCGTTGATGCGCAGGAAATACGGCATCGGAGCGCCGACGAAAGTGGCACCGGCAGGCTTTTTGTCCTTCCGCACATTCACGTTCGCCTTCACGACCCGGCCATTCTTCACGTAGGCGCCATAGAGCGTGGAGCGGTGGTCGATGTCCTTCTGCGTCACGCGGTATTTGCCCGCGGGAGTGCCGTAGCCCTCGCGACCGGTGGAGACGGGGGAGATCGCCACGACCTTGCCCTCGCGATAGAGATAGGCCTTCTGCTCCTTCAGCCGGACGATGACCGAATGCTGCGACGTGTCCCGGTCGAACAGCATGCCGAGCTCCGGAACGGTGGCACAGCCGGCAAGGATGCCGACCAGCGCGACTGCCGCCAGCCGCATCGCCTTCCCCAAAACCTTGGTAAATTCAAATTTCATGCGGGAACAAAGACACTGCGCGAGCCCGGGCGTCAACCCCGCGCGCCCATCGGGGGAATCGATTGACTTGGCCGCCCGAGCTTTTACCTTCTCCCCTCGCCCCGGTCGCAACGCGCCCGGAGGTCGCCTTGCATGAAACGCATTCTTTTTGTCTGCACCGGAAACATCTGCCGCAGTCCCATGGCGGAAGGCCTTTTCCGCGCGCTCGTGAAGTCCCGCAAGCTCGACGATCACTTCGCCGTCGCCTCCGCCGGCACCAGCGCGAGCTCCGGCCAGACGCCCAGCCTCGAGGGCGTGCGCGTGCTTCGGAAAGAAGAAGGCATCGACATCTCGCGCCAGCGCAGCCAGCCCGTCACCAGCGCTCTCGTCCGCGAATCGGACGCCATTTTTACGATGACGCGCGACCATCGCGACATCCTCGAGGCGCTCTATCCCGGCGCCTCCGGCAAGGTCTTTTTGCTCCGCGAATTCGAGGGGGGCCCCCTCGACGTGCCCGACCCCATCGGGCAGGGACATGAAGTCTACGCGCGTTGCAAGGACACCATTAAACGCGCCCTACCCGGCATTCTTGAATTCCTCGAAAAACAATCACCCATGATCACCGAATCCAGCGAAACCCTTCCCCACGTCGAAGCCGTCGACCCCGAAATCGCCGAGGCCATCCACGCCGAAGCCCGCCGTCAGGCCGAGCACATCGAGCTCATCGCCTCCGAGAATTACACCAGCCGCGCCGTGATGGAGGCCCAGGGCTCGTGCCTCACGAACAAATACGCCGAAGGCTACCCCGGCAAACGCTGGTATGGCGGCTGTGAACACGTCGACGTCGTCGAGGCGCTCGCCATCGCTCGCGCGAAGGAGCTTTTCGGCGCCGACCACGCGAACGTCCAGCCGCACAGCGGCTCGCAGGCGAACACCGCCGTTTATTTCAGCGTCCTCACGCCCGGCGACAAAATCCTCACGATGGACCTCGCCCACGGCGGCCACCTTACCCACGGCCACAAGGCCAACTTCTCCGGAAAGCTCTACCAGGTCACCCACTACGGCGTCAGCCCCGAGACGGGCATGATCGATTACGACGCCCTCGCGAGAACCGCCGCCGAGGTGCAGCCGAAAATGATCACCGCCGGCGCCTCCGCCTACCCGCGCACGATCGACTTCAAGCGCATGCGCGAGATCGCCGATTCCGTCGGCGCCTACCTCTTCGTCGACATGGCCCACATCGCCGGCCTCGTCGCGGGCGGCGCGCACCCCTCGCCCGTGCCCTACGCGGACTTCGTCACCACCACCACGCACAAGAGCCTGCGCGGCCCCCGCGGCGGCATCATCCTGTGCAAGGAGCAGTTCGCGAAGAAGATCGACTCGCTCACCTTCCCCGGCATCCAGGGCGGCCCGCTCATGCACGTGATCGCCGCGAAGGCCGTCTGCCTCAAGGAGGCGCTCCAGCCCGAGTTCAAAGCCTACGCCGCGCAGGTCGTCAGCAACGCGAAGGCCCTCGCCGCCAGCCTCACCCGCCTCGGCTACCCCATCACCTCCGGCGGCACGGATAACCACGTCATGCTCGTGGACCTCCGCCCCCGCGGCCTCACCGGCGTCGAGGCGCAGACCGCGCTCGATCACGCCGCCATCACGGTCAACAAGAACGCCATCCCGTTCGACACCGAGCCGATCAGCAAGACCGGCGGCATCCGCGTCGGCACGCCGGCCATGACCACCCGCGGCATGAAGGAAGAGGAAATGATGGAAATCGCCGACCTCATCCACGCCGCCCTCGAGGCCCGCAACGACGAGGCCGCCCTCGCCGCCGTGCGCAAGCGCGTGACCACCTTCACCGCGCAGTTCCCGCTGCCGAGCTAGTCATTGGTCATTCGTCACTGGTCATTGGGGGAGCTCTTCGCGCGCTTTCCCAATGACAAATGACCATTGACCAATGACTCCTCACTCCAGCCCCAGCCGCGCCACGCCCGCTTCGTCGAGCCCCAGGTAATGCCCGATCTCGTGCAGCAGGGTCACCCGCACCTCCCGGCGGAAGCAGCGCTCGCGGCCGCCCGCAAAGGTCCACAGGTTGTCCACCCAGATGCGGATGCGCGGCGGATCCGGCAGGTCCAGGTAGGAGTGGCTCGCGCCCTCGAAAATCCCCAGCCAGTCCGCCCCCACGCCATGCGCCAGGTCATCGGCCCCCGGCCGATCCTCGACAAACACCGACACCCGCTCG
>DATCRI010000042.1 GCA_036569045.1 Chthoniobacterales bacterium
CCCTGCCGCAACCGGCTGGAATCTCCGATGACGTCGGTCGGCACCTCGGGGTCGAAGCGGACCACGAGCTCGATGCGCTTCGCAAAAGCGCGGGTCGCGTGCACATCGAGCACGTCCTCCACGCACTCGCGCAGGTCGAACGGGCGGGATTCGAGTTCGAACCGGCCGGATTCCATGCGCGAGAAATCGAGGATGTCGTCGATGATGGTCAGCAACGAATCGCCGCAGGTCGCGATCGTGCGCAGATACTCCTCCTGGGTGTGGTCGAGCGTCGTGTGGAGGAGAAGATTCGAGAAGCCGAGCACCCCGTTGAGCGGGGTGCGAATCTCGTGACTCATCACCGCGAGGAACTCGCTCTTCGCGCGATTCGCGGCCTCGGCCGCGTCCTTGGCGGCGATCAATTCCTGCTCGGCGAGACGGCGACGGGTGACGTCGGCCAGCGTGCCACTCGTGCCAATCACCTGCCCCGCAGCGTCACGACGCACGCGGCAATATCCCTCCAGCCAGAGTTGTGCGCCGCTGGCATGGATCACGCGGAAAGCGACCTCGGAACGTTCGACCTCGCCGCGAAACTCGCGTTGCCGGACCTGTTCGACACCGCTCACGTCCTCGGGCAGCAAAAATTTCTCGAAGTTCTGACCGATCGAATCCGTCACGGAATGCCCGGTGACTCGCTGCCACGCGGGATTCAGGAACGTCCAGTTCCCCTCGATGTCCGTCTGGTAGACGACCACTTCGAGCGCTTCGAGCAGCTCGCGGTATTTGCTCTCGCTGGCCGCAAGATCCGCCTGCGCCCGCTTGATCTCGCGCAAATCGTGCCAGACGATCAGCATCACCGTCCGGCCCGCGATGCTCACGTAGGTGCTGCCGACCTCCACGGGAATCAGCTCGCCGCTTGAGTGCCGCTTGAGCACCTCGCGCCGGTGCGTGCCGTGCGCGAGCGTCGCCTCGCGCAGCTCCCGCGCATGCTCGAGCGTGGTGCGCCCGTCAGGTTGAAATTCCGGCCAGAATTTCGTCAGTGGCTGACGAATGATCTCGGCCTTGTCGGTATAGCCGAGCATGGCAAGGGCGGCGTGATTGCAATCCACCACGCCCTCGGCATCGACGAGCAAATGCGGTTCCGTCGTGCCCTCGAAAATCACGCGGAACCGCTCTTCACTGTGCCGACGCGACGTAATGTCGAGCATGACGCCGTCCGCGACCTCAGGTCGGCCGTCCGCCCCCACCGTGATCACGCAACGGTCGGAGACCCACACGTAACCGCCATCGGCGTGCTGCATGCGGTATTCGCACTCGAAGATGCTCCGTTCGCGGCAGGCGCGCTCGAAGGCCTCTGCCACGCGCGCCCGGTCCCCGGGATGAAGCTTCGCGAGCAAGGCCTCATGAGAGCCATTCAAAACGGACGCCGCGCACCCGAGCAAGCGCTCGGTGCCGCCGCTGTAGGTGACGTGGTTGCGCACGAGGTCCTTGTGGTAGACGACCTCGCCGAGCGCCTGGATGAGCAACGCCTGCTGTTCCTCCGCGGCGCGCCACCGCTCCTGCGCCCCGGCTCGTTCGAACTCCCCGAGCAGGATGCGCCGGCGAATCCGCCACACCACCATGCCCATGGCCAGCGCCACGATCGCCGCGACCGAGAGCCCGGCCAGCGCCGCGAATCGTCCGCGATCGAGCCGCTCGTTAAGATGGCCGATATCGAGATCGACGCCCACCGCTCCCACCGGCCGGCCGGCGGAATCGAAAATCGGCGCCAGCCCGGTCATGAACGTCCCGAACTCATCCCGCGCCGGCCCCGTCACGCAGTTTTTTCCGGTGCGCACGGCCTCCGCCTCGATGGCATCCTCCTCCGGCGACTCGCTCGAGAACGGCTCCATCACCGCCGAGGCCTCCAGCTCCCGGGAAAACGCCAGGCGCTTCGCCTGCGTCGCCGTATCCAGCACGAAGAACAGTTTCCCGTCCCGCTCGACGAACGTGTAGAGATACGCGATCTCCGGCGCGCGTTGATGCATCCGCACAAGCGGCTCGATGAGCGCCCGGTATTCCGGGGAATCCGTCTGCTCCGGCCGGGTGATCTCGCGATGCCTGTCTCCGTCGATCAATGCCGCGGCCGCGTTCGCGTAACGCAGGAGATCGCCGTGGATGAGTTCCATCTGCGTTTTCTGCGAGGCCCACTCGACCACGAGGATGCAGAGCGCCGAGGAAAAGAAGATCAGGAGCGCGGCGGTGATGGCGTCGCGAGTCGGACGAGCGAAGGATGGCCGCCCGTCAGATCGGCGGGCGGGCGGGGTTTCCTCGGGCACGTCGGGCATGACTAACGCCGCAAACTAGGAAGGTTCGTAGTCCGAAGCAAGGTTCGTGGAATGGCGATTGCTTCCCCTCGGCTGTCCCGTCTCATGTCCTTTAGCCGTTGTTCCTCCCGCCGCTTCTTTGCATTGCGCGCCCCCCGCGAAATCTCTAGGCAGGCCGTCGCGCGATGATCTCGATCACGATCGACAATCTGGTGAAGAAATTCGGCGACAACGTCGCGCTGAACGGGCTCAGTTTCCGCATCGAGCCCGGCGAACTCTTTTTCCTGCTCGGCCCCAGCGGCTGCGGCAAGACGACGCTGCTGCGCAACATCGCGGGTTTCTACATTCCCGAGGGCGGCCGCATTCTTTTCGGCGACGACGACGTCACCCACCTGCCCCCGCACAAGCGTCACACCGGCATGATGTTCCAGAGCTACGCGCTGTGGCCGCACATGACCGTCGCCCAGAATGTCGCCTTCGGTCTCGTGGAGCGAAAGATTCCGAAGGCCGAGATCGACCAGCGCGTCGGCGCCGCGCTCGAGTCCGTCAAAATGGCGCCCTACGCCACCCGCAAGATCGCCCAGCTCTCCGGCGGCCAGCAGCAGCGCGTCGCCCTCGCCCGCGCCCTCGTCATTCGCCCCCGCGCCCTCCTGCTCGACGAACCGCTCTCGAACCTCGACGCCAAGCTCCGCCTCGAAATGCGCACCGAGATCCGACGCGTCTGCAAGGAATTCGGCCTCACCGCCATCTACGTCACGCACGACCAGAAGGAAGCCCTCTCCATTTCCGATCGCATGGCCATTCTCGAGGGCGGCCACATCGCGCAGATCGGCGATCCGCAGAGCGTTTATCGCCGGCCGAAGTCGAAGGTGGTCGCAGATTTCATCGGCGAAACCAATTTCATCGAGGGCAGGATCCTCGACGCCAAGGGAGCGGACGCCAGCGTCGAGACCCCGGTCGGCACCTTTCACGGCGTCGTCTCCGATCCCGACTGGCTCCCGAAACCCGGCGAATCCGCCACGCTCTCGGTGCGCCCCGAGTGCTGGCGCATCGACCTCACCCGCCCGTCGAAGAACGCCACCGCCGGCCGCATCGGCGAGTCCACGTATCTCGGCGAGATCGCCCAGTATCAGTTCCAGCCCATCGCGGCCGGCGCTCCCGCCCTCAAGATTTTCGAGCTCAATCCCGATCTCGCCCATCGCCCCCAGGACCGCGAACTTTACGCGACTGCCGAGCCGGACGACGTCGTCGTCCTGCGGAAATGACCGCGCGGCTGCTTCTCATCGTCGCGGTGCTTGCCGCCGTGATCGGCGTGCCCTTCGCGCTGAAGCCGAAGCAAAACCTGCTGGCCACCGCGGACGACACCCTCGTCGTCATCAGCCCACACCTCGAAGCGATCCGCTACGAATTCAGCCGCGCATTCGCGGACTATTACAAGGCGAAGACCGGTCGCACCGTCCGCATCGACTGGCGCATCGTCGGCGGCACGAGCGAGATCGCCCGCTACCTGCAAGGTGAATACTACAATGCCTTCCAGCGCGAGTGGACCGCCGCCAAACGGCCGTGGACGAACGAAGTCGCCGCCGCGTTCTCGAATGGCTCGCTGAAACCGGAGGCTTCCCCAACCGCATTAGCCGCGCGGCAGGCCTTTCTCGCCTCGAATGCCGGCGTCGGCATCGACGTCTTCTTCGGCGGTGGCGCCTTCGATTTCATCGCCCAGGCCAAGGCCGGCACGCTCGTCGACAGCGGAGTCATCACCGCGCATCCCGACTGGTTCACCGATGCCAGCATCCCGCTCACCGTCTCGGGCGAGCCGTATTACGACCCGGAAGGCCGCTGGATCGGCACCTGCCTCTCCGCCTTTGGCATTTGCTACAACAACGATTCGCTGCGCTGGCTCGGCGTATCAGAATTGCCCTCGAGCTGGAGCGATCTCGCGAATCCCCGATTCGCGCACCAGGTCGCCCTCGCCGACCCCACGAAGAGCGGCTCCATCGCGAAGGCCTTCGAAATGATCATCCAGCAGCAGATGCAGATCGTCGTCGGCAAGGGCGAGGCCACCGACGCCTTGCTGGCCGAGGGCTGGAAAAACGCGCTCCAGATGATCCTCCGAGCCTCGGCCAACGCCCGCTACTTCGCCGACTCCGCCGGCAAGGTCCCCATGGACGTCTCGCTCGGCGACGCCGCGATCGGCATGTGCATCGACTTCTACGGCCGTTTCACCAGCGAATCCGTCCGCGTTGGCAACGGCCCCTCACGCGTCCAGTATTTCACACCGCTCGGCGGCTCGTCGATCGGCGTGGACCCCATCGGCATGCTCCGCGGCGCGCCGCATCCCGAGCTCGCCCGCGAGTTCATCGCCTTCGTGCTTTCGCTCGAGGGACAGAAGCTGTGGAACTTCAAGGTCGGCACGCCCGGCGGCCCCGCTCGTTACCCGTTGCGCCGCCTGCCGATCCGCAAGGAGCTCTACGCGCCGGAATTCACCGCCTTTCGCTCCGATCCCGACAGCTTCCCCTACGAGGACGCGAAGTCCTTCACCTACCACGAGGCGTGGACCGGCCCCCTCTTCTCCGCGCTCCGCTTCATCATTCGGGTGAGCTGCATCGACGCCCACGACGAGCAGGCCGCCGCCTGGCAGGCGCTCATCGCCGCCGGTTTTCCGCCCGAGGCCACCGCAGCGTTCAGTGACATTTCCTCGATCGATTTCACCGCCGCGCGGGACGTGATTCGTCCCGCGCTGAAAGGCAGCACGCCGCTCGCCGAAGTGCAGCTCGCCCGCCGACTCGGCGACCACTTCCGCGCGCAATATCGCCGCGCCGCTCAACTCGCCAGGGAGGGTAAATAGATGAACCGCCGCGCATTTCCCGTCGGTCCGTGGGCCGTTTATCTGCTTACCGCCGTCTTCTTCCTTTTCTTCTTTGCCCTGCCGATCTGGGAAACCCTGGGAGGCGCGTTTCGCGATCCAGGCGGCGGCTTCACCCTTGATTACCTGATCGAGGTTTTCCGCAATCCGATCTATCTCGAAGGCCTGTGGAATTCCGTGGTGATGGCCGTGCTCAGCACCGCGCTCACCGCCGCAATCGCCCTTCCTCTCGCCTTTCTCACCGACCGCTTTCTCTTCCCCGGAAAGAGCCTCTTCTCCGCGCTCATCCTCATCCCGATGATCCTGCCGCCCTTCGTCGGCGCCATTGGCGTGAAACAAATCCTCGGGCAGGAAGGTGCGCTCAACGCCCTGCTCACGACGCTTCACCTGCTCGACGCGGCGCATCCCATCGACTGGCTCGGGCAGAGCCGGCTCGGCGGTGTCGTCGTGATGAACGCCCTCCACCTCTATCCGATTCTCTATCTCAATCTCGTCGCCGCCCTCGCAAACGTCGACCCCGCCATGGAAGAGGCCGCGGAAAACCTCGGCTGCACCGGCTTCCGCAAGTTTCGCAAGATCACCCTGCCCCTCATCATGCCGGGCTTCTTCGCCGGCGGCACCATCGTCTTCATCTGGGCGTTTACCGAGCTCGGTGTGCCGCTCATGTTCGATTTCAGCCGCGTCACGTCGGTCCAGATTTTCAGCGGCATCAAGGACATCGGCGGCAATCCGTTCCCGTTCGCTCTTGTCGCCGTGATGCTCGTCTCGACCGTCATTCTCTACACGATCAGCAAGGCCGCGTTCGGCCGCGCCAGCCATGCCATGATGGCCAAGGCCACCAGCCAGGGCGGTCCCCGCAAGGTCCGGCGCCGCATCGCCTGGGCCTGCACCGCGTTCTTTGCATTCATCACCTTTGTCGCCGTGCTGCCGCATCTCGGCGTCGTCCTCGTGGCCTTCTCGCGCGACTGGTATGGCACGATCCTTCCCGACGGCTGGACGCTCGACCACTTCCGCGCCGCCCTCGGCCACGACCTCACGCTACCCTCGATTCAGAACAGCCTGAAATACGCGTCGCTCGCCACGCTCGTCGACCTCGTCCTCGGCATCGCCATCGCCTACGTCGTCACGCGCACGAAGCTCCCCGGCCGCCAGCTCCTCGACGCGATGGCCATGCTCCCGCTCGCCGTCCCCGGCCTGGTCCTGGCCTTCGGCTATCTCGCGATGACCCAGCCCGGCAAGATCTTCGCCTTCATGAATCCGACGATCGATCCTCTGCTCATCCTCGTGATCGCCTATAGCGTGCGTCGCCTGCCTTACGTCGTGCGCAGCGCTGCCGCCGGGTTCCAGCAGACCAGCGTCACCCTCGAGGAAGCCGCCCAGAATCTCGGCTGCCCGCCCTTCCGCGCGCTCCGCAAAATCACCTTGCCCCTCATCGCCGCGAATCTCATGGCCGGCGGCCTGCTCGCCTTCAGCTTTGCCATGCTCGAAGTCAGCGACAGCCTCATCCTCGCCCAAAAGCAGCAGGACTTCCCAATCACGAAAGCCATCTACGAGCTCTACCAGCTTCTCGGCGACGGCCGCTTCATCGCGAGCGCGCTCGGCGTCTGGGCCATGGTCTTCCTCGGCGTCTGCATCCTCGGCGCCAGCCTCATCCTCGGCAGAAAACTCGGCGCCATCTTCCGCGTGTAACGCTCCTCCCGCGGCGCCTCGCACAGCCTCGCTCGAAGGCGGATTTGCCGGCACGCGCATTCCCGCTTGCCGCGCCCGCACGCAAAATATCTAGTGCCGCACCATGGTTGAAACGCTCAATGCATGGATCGCCGCGGGAGCCAGCGCGGTTTGGGGCCCCTGGCTGGTGTGGACGCTTTTCGCCGTGCACCTTTTCCTTACGGTGCGCACCGGCTTCGTCCAGCGCCACATCTTTCGCGCCATCAAACTCTCGATCACGCCCGACAAGGGCGCACCCGGCGACGTCAGCCAGTTCGGCGCGCTCGTCACCGCCCTCGCCGCGACCATCGGCACCGGCAACATCTTCGGCGTCGCCGGCGCCGTGCTCATCGGGGGCCCCGGCGCGGTGCTCTGGATGTGGCTCACCGGCGTCTTCGGCATCGCCACGAAATACAGCGAGGCCCTCCTCGCGGTGAAATATCGCGTCGTCAACGAGCACGGCGAGATGCGCGGCGGCCCCATGGTCGTGCTCGAGCGGGCGTTGAACGCCAAATGGCTCGGCGTGATCTTCGCCATTTTCACCGCGCTGGCCGCCTTCGGCATCGGCAACATGGCGCAGAGCAATGCCATCACCGAAATGCTCGTCGCCAAGAAGGCCTTCCTTCCCTTCGCCCTCAGCGACGAGGCCATCAAATACGGCCTCGGGGCGTTGATGGCCATCGGCACGGCCTTCGTCATCATCGGCGGCATCAAGTCCATCGCGCGCGTCTGCGAGGTGCTCGTGCCCTTCATGGCCGCCTTCTACGTCATCGGCTGCCTCATCATCCTCGCCTTCTCGTGGGACAAGCTCGGCGCCACCTTCTCGCTGATCGTCACGAGCGCCTTCAACGGCCACGCGGCCGTCGGAGGCTTCGCCGGCGCGGGGATTGCCGCCGTGATGCGCGCCGGCATCGCCCGAGGGCTCTTCTCGAACGAATCCGGCCTGGGCAGCGCACCGATTGTCGCGGCGGCCGCGCAAACGAAGGATCCCGTGCGCCAGGCGCTCGTCTCCAGCACCGGCACGTTCTGGGACACGGTCGTCATCTGCGCGCTCACCGGCCTCGTGGTCGTGAGTTCCGGCGACTGGTCCGGCGACGGCATGACGAAGGCAAGCCTGTGCAGCAGCGCCTTCCATCATCTCGGTTTCTTCGGCGACCTCATTCTGCTCGGCGGCCTGCTGACGTTCGTCTTCTCGACGATCCTCGGCTGGTCCTACTACGGCGAGAAGGCCGTGGAATACCTCCTCGGCATCCGGGCCGTCCTCCCCTACCGCTGGCTCTGGGTCGCCGCGGTCTTCATCGGCGCCGTCTGGAAATCCGGCGCCGTCTGGGATTTCTCCGACATGATGAACGGCCTCATGGCCGTGCCGAACATCATCTCGCTCTTCCTGCTCAGCCACGTCATCGCGGCCGAGACGAAGCGCTACTTCGCCGAGAACAAGAGCTAGGCTGCGAGCCGCTGGCCCGCTCGCAATCCTGCGGCGTAGGCCTCGAACACGAGCCGGATCTCGTCGCGCACCCGCCGGAACACCGCGAGGACTTCCTCCTCGCTGCCGGTCGCGTGCGCGGGATCCTCAAAGCCCCAATGGTGGCGCGTGACCTGCCCCGGGAACATCGGGCAGGCCTGGTCGGCATTCCCGCAAACCGTGATCACGGTATCCACCGGTCCCGCGAGGAAATCGTTCATCGACTTGGACGAGTGCTCCGAGATGTCGATGCCGATCTCGCGCATGACCTCGATGGCCTTGGGATGCACGTAGCCCGCCGGACGCGAGCCCGCACTACGCACCTCGAGAAGGTCGCCTGCGGCGGCGCGAAGGATGCCCTCGGCAAGATGACTGCGGCAGGAATTTCCGGTGCAAAGGATAAGGACGGTGGGTTTCATGAAAGAGCGGGACGTTGCTGATACCAGCCCCGACTCTGCACGCAGGCGCGGCAGACCGAGAGCATGACGGGGACCTCGACCAGCACGCCGACGACGGTCGCGAGCGCGGCCGGGCTGGTGGGGCCGAAAAGCGTGATCGCCACGGCCACGGCGAGTTCGAAGAAGTTACTGGCGCCGATGAGCGCGCCGGGCGTGGCGACATTATGGCGGACGCCGAAGAGCCGCATGAGGCCGTAGGTGAGGCCGGAGTTGAAGTAAACCTGGATGATGATGGGGATGGCCAGCAGCAGCACCGCGGTCCAGTTGACGAGGATGTTCTCCGCCTGGAACGCGAAGATGAGCGTGAGGATTGCGAGTAACGAAAGAATGGCGACGGGACGGAAGCGCGGGAGGAATTCCCCGTCGAACCACGCCGCACCCCGGGCCCGCACCAAAAGAACGCGGGTGACCCAGCCGGCGACGAGCGGGATGACGATGAAGACGACGACCGAGGTCACCAGGATTTGCGCGGGAATGTGGACCCCGCTCACGCCGGCGAGCAGCATGACGATGGGGGCGAAGGCGAAGACCATGATCAGGTCGTTGATGGCGACCTGGGCGAGGGTGTAGGCGCCGTCGCCATCGGTGAGGTAGCTCCAGACGAAGACCATCGCGGTGCAGGGGGCGGCGGCCAGGATGATGAGGCCCGCGCTGTAGTTCCGCGCCGTCTCCGGATCGATCCAGCCCAGGCCCACGAACACCTTTTGGACGAAGAACCAGCCGAGCAGCGCCATGCTGAGCGGCTTCACGATCCAGTTGACGAAGAGCGTGACGAACAGGCCCCGTGGCTTTTGAAAGACCGCGCCGAGTCCGGCGAAGTCGATCTTGAGCATCATCGGGTAGATCATCAGCCAGATGAGCACGGCGATGGCCGCGTTCACCTGCGATCCGGCGCCCAGTTCCCAGCGGCTAATCGCCGCGATCCGCGCAGGAAACGCGCGGCCCAGTAAAAGCCCGCATCCCATGCAGACGAGCACCCAGAGCGAAAGGTAGCGCTCGAAAAAGTCGAGTCGTTTGGCGCTCATGTCAGCAGCAACCGGTTCCCCCGCAGCAGGACTCCACCTCGGCTGCCGCCGGAATGCAGACATCCTTGGCGAGACAATCCGCATGCTTGGCCGCGAGTTGGAACACGAGGCGACCGCCCTCGGTCTTCACGTCCTCGACCGGATATTGCGACAACACGCCGCGCTCGTGCTCGATCTCGACCTCGGGATCCTCTCTATCGAACAACGGGGCCGCGAGATCGAGAATCCGAGCCAGTTTCGCCGGCGAGAAGCGATGGTCGACGTCCTCGTCGACCCACGTCTGGAGATTCGTCGTCACCCAGCTGCGCAGCGTGCCGCCGCAGTCGAGGAAGCGCTTTTCCACACGACCGACTTCGGTGATATGGGCGTGGGCCGGGATGGCGCTTCCATCCGGCAGCAGAAAGACGAGTCCCGCGTCGGGATGGGCTTCGAGGTGAGTCTTGAAGGTCGAGGTTTTCATAAAAACTTTTCGGAGTCGAAGGTCAGCAGCATTTCGCGTCGAGGGCTTCAGCGACCCAGCCCGAGTCCTTGCGAATCCCTTTCAAGCGCTGGAGGTCGGCGCGAAGGCGGGCATTCGTCGTCCCGCATTCCTGCAGGCATTCGAGCTGCGCCGAGAGTTCGGCGGATCGCCGGACGGGCAGCGAATAAATCATCCAGTTCGCATGGCGCGTGGCCTCGACCATTCCGTGCTTTCGAAGATAGGCGAGCTGCTGCGAGACCTTGACCTGCGGCACCTCGAGCAGGCCCTGAAAATGGCAAACGCAGAGCGGCCCTTGCACGAGCAGATGAATGATCCGCAGCCGCGTCTCCTCACTCAGGCACAGGTAAATGTCAGCAAGCTCCACATCTCGACCCTAGGGAGAAGAGAATATTAAGCAAGCTATATATACAGATTTCCTTATATACCTGCAGAACGCTCGAATGAGCTGGTCGCTGCCCGAAGGGCATCCAACCGCGCGGCGGCTTCGCCCGAGCGAATCGCTTCGCGAGCCCGCTTGAGTCCATCCGTGATCCCTGTCGCGAGGCCCGCCACAACCAGCGCCCCGGCGGCATTCCAGGCGACCATGTCGGTGATCCCCGTGGGGCCGCGGCCGCGCAGCAGAGCCTCGAGGACCAGGGCATTATGCGCCGCGTCTCCTCCGACCAGATCGGCCAGCTCCGGCGCGGGAATACCCTGCTCGACCGCATCGACGCAAAACCGCCGCATCGTTCCGTCCTCCATCGCGCACACGTCGGTCGGCCCCAGCGTCGACATCTCGTCGAGTCCGCCCTGTGGCGTGCGCCCATGCACCGCCCACGCCCGCGTGCGCCCGAGCTCGGCAAACACCGCGCCGTAAAGATCCACCATTGCGGGATCGAACACCCCGGCGAGCTGGAAGGCGGGATTGGCGGGATTCAGCAACGGCCCGAGTTTGTTGAAAACCGAGGTCTCCCCGCAGCCAGCGAGAAATTTCCGAACCGGCGCGATGACCTTGAAGGCCGGATGGTAAACCGGCGCGAAGAGAAAGACGCAGCCGACGTCCGCCAGCACGGCCGCCGCGCGCGCCGGCTCCAGATCGATGCGCACACCGAGCGCCTCGAGCACATCGGCGCCACCGCTCTTCGACGTGACGCCGCGATTGCCGTGCTTTGCGACGCGCGCACCGCAGGCGGCCACGACGAACATCACCGCGGTGGAAATATTGAAGAGGCCCTGTTTGTCGCCGCCGGTGCCGCACACATCGATTACCGGAGGGCCGGCCTTCGCGATTTCGAGGGGTTGCGCATGCGCGAGCAACGTGCGCACGAAGCACGCGATCTCGGCCGGCGTCTCGCCCTTCGCGGAAAGCGCGCGCAGCAGGCCGGCCCGGTCCTCCACCGATTGCGTCTCATCCAGGAGGAGTGCGCAAAACGAGGCGACGTCCGGAGCAGAGAGATCGATGCCGGCGCGGAGTTGATCGAGAAGGGCGTTCACAGCGGGAGATTAAATCAGCACGACCACGACGGCCGCAAACAACAACACCGCTCCCGCCAGCCGTCGGCGCATCACCTCCGCGGAGTCGTGGGCCTCGTCCCCGCTCCAGATTCGCGCGACCAGCCACGCGAACACGACGCTCCATACCGCGCGCGAGCTGTAGACGATATTCACCGCCGTCGCACTCTCGTGCAGCCCGAGCGCGACAGCCATCCCGAGCGCCTGCACGCCCAGCACGGTGGAGCCGATCAAAAGCGGAGCCCACGCCGCCCCTGGCAACGTGAAGATCCGCCTCCCCTCTCCGGGAAGGAAAAGAAAAAGCGACGCGACGCCAACAAGGCCGAACATCACCGCCACGAACGCCGGGATGCCGACCGACCGCGCCCAATGCTGCACGAGCACATCGGTCAGCCCGAAGAAGGCCGCCGCTCCCAGCGAATACATCGCGTCCGGCTTCCGCAATCGCGGCGCGAGCAACCGCCACGTCGCCCCGGTTACCAGAACCACGCCCATCGTGCTCGCCGCGGCGCCGATCCACCAGGTCGCCGCAATCGCCTGCCCGAACAGCAGGGCGCTGAACACCGCCGTGAGCAGCACCTTTGTCCCGAGCAACGGCGTGGCCACGGAGACCTCACCCGCGCGCAACGCCCGGAACGTAAAAATCTGCCCGATCAAAAACGACACCGTCGCCAGCGCCGGCCGCCACATCTCCGACCAATCCACCCGGTCAGCCACCAGCCAGAGCATCTGGAAAAGCCCCGCCGGCACCAGGTTCGCCGCCAGGTTCACCTGACTCTGCCGGCAGCCCGCGTTCAGCGCGTTCTTGAGCAACAACACCGCCGCCACGTAGCCGAGGGCGGCCAGCGCCGGCAACGCCAGCACGAGCGACGAACTCACGCCGTCCGCAATTCCTCGAGCCGCGCGCGCAGATCGACGGCCGCCCACTGCCCCTTGACGTTCGGGCGCTCGATCCAGCCGTAGTTCAGGATCGAGCCGCAGCTCGCCGCCGTCAGACGCGAAATTTTTCCAAGCGTCCCCATGCCCATCACCGCGGTCGGCACCGGCGGCGCATCGAGCAGGGAAAGCAACGACGCCAGCTCTCCCGGCGTGCGCGGGGTCACCGCGGCTTTGAATCCATCCGCTCCCGCGGTCGCCGCCCGCCGTTGCATGGCGCGCAAGGCGGCAGCCTTCGGCTGTCCGTGAAAATCATGAAACGACAGGATCACCTTCCGCCCGGCGGCCTGCGCAGTCGCGATCACGTCGGCAAGTTCCCGGTGAGAGGAGAGTTCGATGTCGAGCGCGGCAACATGGTCCAGCACCGCGAGGTAGCGGGAGGCGCGCTCCCGGGCGTTCAGGTCATTGTGGCCGCCCTCGTCCGGCCGGCGGGCCGTGGCCAGAATCGGAACTCGGAAGCCTCGCAAATCCGGCGCGATCTCGAAGGCATCCAGCCGCACCTCCAGGATGTCGATCACCCCGGCCGGCAGCGCGCGCGCGCGCTCGAGCGCATCGGCGGATTCCGCGACGCCCACGACATTCGCGCGATCGAGGCGCAGGGGGCTTTTTCTTTGACGGGTCATCGCTGGTGAATTTACGTAAACCGCCCCGCCGGACTCTCCGACGGGGCCGCCGTTATATGTTAGCCCGAAAGCAGGAAATCAACCTTCAACTCAACGAGGTCGCCGATGCCGCAATTCTGGGCGTCACGTTCTGGCTGTGTCACTGGCTGCGTTTCAACGGCATCCTCAGCCTCGACAGTTCTCCGGAAATCCCGGAGTTCAAATACTTTGCCTGGGTTCTGGCGGTCATCGTGCCCTTCGGCCCGTTCTTCATGGAACTGCAAGGGTATTACCACTACCCCCTCGAGAAGACGGTCTGGAAATCCGTTGGCCAGATCGCGCGGGCCGGCTTCTGGCTCCTCGTGCTCGTCGCGGCCTGCTCGTTCCTTCTGAAGCTGCCCATCCCAAGCCGGTCGGTCATCCTGTTCTTCATCGCCGCCGCACCGGTCGTGCTCATTCTCAAGGAACGCCTCCTCACGACCATCTACCAGCGCTCCCTCCGTGACGGCGCCGTCAGCGAGCGTATCCTGATCGTCGGCGAACCCGCCAAGATGCGTGAGGTGGAAGCCGGCTTTACTCGCAGTCAACGCTTGGAAATCAACGTCATCGAGCGGGTGCCCCTTCTCTCCGAAGACATGGAACCGCTCGTCGAGGCGATCCACAAACACTCTGTCGGCCGCGTGCTCCTTGCCTTCAGCAAGATCGAACTCAACGTCGTGCAAAAGGCCATCGAAGCCTGCGAACTCGAGGGGGTCGAAGCCTGGCTCTGCGCGGATTTCATTCGCACCTCCATCGCCCGCCCCACCTACGAGATCCTCGCCCATCGCCCGATGCTCGTGTTCCGAACGACGCCGGATATTTCCTGGGCTCTCCTTGTGAAGAGCGTTTTGGATCGCACCGTCGCGGCCGTCGGACTCATCCTGCTGTCCCCGCTCTTTCTGCTCGTCGCCATCGGCATCAAGATCACTTCTCCGGGGCCCGCCATCTTTTCCCAGAAGCGGGCCGGTCGGCACGGGCGCCCGTTCACCATGTTCAAATTCCGCTCTATGCAGACGAATGCCGAGATGCGCCGGGCGGAATTACTCGCCTATAACGTGATGACCGGCCCCGTCTTCAAGATCGAAAGCGATCCCCGCGTCACCCCCTTCGGGCGATTTATTCGCAAGACCAGCCTCGACGAACTGCCCCAGCTGCTCAACGTCCTCCTCGGAGACATGAGCCTCGTCGGTCCGCGCCCCCTTCCTGTTTACGAAGTCGAGCAATTCGAAAGCGCCGCCCATCGCCGCCGCCTGAGCATGCGTCCCGGCCTCACCTGCCTCTGGCAGATCCGCGGCCGGAACTCCGTGACCAACTTCTCCGACTGGGTCCGCATGGACTTGGAATACATCGACAACTGGTCCCTGTTCCTCGATCTCTGGATCCTCGTGCGGACGGTCCCCGTGGTGCTTCTGGGCCTCGGTGCCAAGTAAATTTTTTGGAAAAATTTCCGCAACTTGCGGTTTTTCTTCTGGCCTCGTTCAGGGCCGCGCCCTAGATCACACGGCACAAAATTTCGCGCCGATCTACTCCCGCGATTTTTAGCGATCTCCCCCCGCGTGAATCCCGCATCTTTTGCAAGAAACGTGTTTGCCTTGCTCCGATCCGCTCTCTAGCGTTTCGCATCCCCTTTATCCATCAAGCCCCTGAACATGATCAGACACCTCTTCCTGGCCGCAGCCTTCGCCATCTCGATCGCACCGTCGGTATTCGCTCAGAACTCGCCTCTGAAAATCACCGACATCAAGGCAACGCTCGAAAAATCCCCCGAGTTCACCATTGGAGTTGGCCCGCAACGAAAAGCCACAAGTCAGGACTGGTTGTGGGTGGAAGTTTCCTACATCTACCAGGCCACGGTTCGGAACGCGCCTCCCATCGAGCCGTCGTTCACCTACTACATTCTTTTTAACAACCCGACTCCCCAGAATCGGACAGGCACCCTCCTCTCGGGCACCGTGGTGCACACGGGGGTCACGGCAGGTGGCGCCGGTGATGTCCATCACTCGGTCATGCTCGTCAGTCCGCAGACCCTGCGCAGCCTGTTCGACGGCAAGGCTCCCACGAGCGTTGCCGCCGCCACTCAGGCGATCGGCGTGACCGTCTCCGTGAATGGTCAGCTCGCCGACGAAATGAGCGTCGGCAAGGCCAAGGGTCGCAAACAGTGGTGGGTCAGTTTACCGCAAGGCGCTCCCGGCCTGGTTCTCACCAAGGACCAGACTCCGTTCGCTCCGCTGTTCTACGACTACTTCGACGCCGTCAAGGCCAAGTCCTCGGGCTACTAGGTTCCCGTCCACCCCTTTCAACGACCGCCCCTCATCCGAATGCCTGCACCCAATCGCATCCGAGTCCTCAATCTGGGGATGCAGAACGTGGCTCTCGCCGAGTTCCAAGCGTCCCCCGCCGGAGCCCTCACTCTTACCCGGCTCCAGTTTTCCGAACTTCTCGCTGATCCCGGCGCCGACGCCTCCCGCGCCGGTCAGCTCGAGGTGGCGATCGGCCAACTGAAAACCTCCACGAAGATCGCCAACGGCACGGTCAGCTACGCGCTCCCCTCGCAATCCGTTTTCACCCGCTATCTCTCCCTTCCCGGATCGAGCGCCGAGGATCTCAATCAGATCATCGGTTTCGAGGCCCAGCAGAACATCCCTTTCCCGATCGATGAAGTCGTCTGGGACTACCAGGCACTCGGCCAGCCGGTGGACGGCAAACTAAACGTCGTTCTCGTTGCGATCAAATCCGACCTTCTCGAATCGATCAACCATGCCGTCGAGACCGCCGGATTTATTCCCAGGCACATCGACGTCGCCCCGCTTTCTCTCCTTAACGCCTTCCGCTACAATTACTCCGACTTGGACGGGTGCTCCCTTCTGGTCGATGTCGGATCGCGCACGACGAACCTCATCTTCATCGAGGCCGACAAGGCCTACACCCGCAGCATCCCGATCGGCGGCAACACCATCACCGCGGCCATCGCCAAGGAGTTCGGCCAGTCGGTCGAAGCTGCGGAACTGGCGAAGGTCGAAAAAGGATTCGTCGGTCTCGGCGGATCCTACGCCGAACACGAGGACGAACTCGTCGGCCGCATCTCCAAACTTTCCCGCACGACCCTCACCCGTCTGCATGCGGAAATCGCTCGCTCGATCAGCTTCTACCGCGCGAATCAAGGGGGCACCCAACCCCTGCGCGTCTTCCTCGCGGGCGGCGCCGTCAGCATGCCCTACATGCTCGAGTTCTTCAGCGAGAAGCTCCAGATGCCGGTGGAGTTCTTCAATCCCTTCCGGAACGTCGCCATCGCCTCGACTGTCGACACGCAACTCCTCTCCGCCCACGCTCACGCAGCCGGCGAAATCGTCGGCCTCGCCCTGCGGGAACTCGGGGACTGCCCGATCGAGATCAACCTGCGCCCACCGTCCGTGGTCAAGGCCCAGACCCTCGCGAAGCGCAAGCCCTTCCTGATTGCGGCCACCGTCGTCCTCTTCCTCGCTCTCGCGCAGTGGTGGATCTACTTCTCGAAGGCCGCTGCCGTGCAAAGCGAAGCGTTGGCCAGCGTGCAGGAAGACACCGCCGTCCTCGATGCCAAGGCCGGGGAATTCGACAAACTCAAGAAGGCCCAGGATCAGCTGGAAAGCGTCGCCTCTCCTCTCCTGGTAGCCGCTCTCGAGCGCGACATCTGGGTGCGCATCATCGACGAACTCGGCAGCAAGCTGCCCGATCGCTTCATCTGGATCACGAAGCTGACCCCGATGTCGAACGGTCGCCCATTGAGCCTTCTTGGCAACGCCCAGCCCCAATCCGCGGTTCCTGTAGCGCCGATACGCCCCAATACCCTTCCCAAAACGCCGGGAGGAAAGAACCAGCCAGCCACTCCGAGCCAACCCGGAATCGATGCCCTGGAAATTCAGGGACTCTATTTCGACAATCCGAGCCAGGCACGGGTCATCGACGACTTCGTCAATAACCTGCAGAGTTCCAGTTATTTCAGCATTGCCCCCTCGGAAAAGGCAAAGGTGGTCACCCGCCGCAGCAGTCCGGATGATCAAAGCTGGGCTTACACCTACACCATCGTTCTCCCGCTCAAAAACCCCATCGCCCTCCCATGAATTGGCGGAATCCCTTCCTCAGCGCTTATCTCGGCGTCACCGTAGTCGGCGCCGGCATTCTCGGTTACCTCGTCTACTCCAGCTATTCCCACTACGCGGAGGTCTCGAGCAATTACGACACCCAGGTCGCCGAGCTCCAGAGGCTCCAGAATCGCACTCCCTTCCCGAGTGACGAGAACAACCAGGCCTTTGCGGCACTGACCTCGCAGTATCAGGCGGAATACCAGAAGCTCCTCGCCCAGGTTTCAAAGATGCAGAAGCCGGTGGACTCCGTCACGCCGCAGGCCTTTCAGGACCGACTTCGGGCCTATGTCTCCGAAGTCACCGCCGCCGCGAAGGAAAACGGCGTCGTTCTCGGAGAGGGCTTCTATCTTGGGTTCGACCAATACCGCGACACTCTTCCTTCCAACGAAGCCGCCGGTGTGCTGGACCGGGAACTGGGGGCCATTCGCTCGGTCGTCGACAAACTGATCACCTTCCGCGTCAAGCAGATCTCCGGCATCAAGCGAGAAACTCTTCCCGAGGAAGGCGGCCGCGCAACCGCCAGCGCCACCCCGGCCCCGCCAACCGGCCCTGGACGCCGTCCTCCGGGCGCTGCAGCCGCCGTCGAGGCTCCCAAGGTCGTGAACGCCAACTCGTTCGAGGTGGTTTTCATTGCCGATCAGGGCCGTCTTCGCCAGGTCCTGAATGCCATCGTCACGGCAGATCAATTCTTCATCATCCGCAATCTCAATATCGAGAACAGTAAACTGGAAGGGCCCAAGCGCGTTGCCGACGCCGCAGACTCGCAGCCGCCATCGGCCGATGGCTCCCCGGCAGCTCCCGCAAGCACCATGCGTCTGCTCGTTGGTCGGGAAACCCTGACCACTGCTCTCCGCATCGAGATGATCACCTTCAACACCCCCCCGGCCACCAAGTAACCCCCGCTTTTCATGGACTGGTTAAAGCAGCATTACGACCGCGTCATTCTCGCCGTTATCGGCTTCCTCGGACTTGCCTTCGCTGGCATTATCATCAGCCAGGCGCTTTCCTTTGGCGACATCTTCGCCTCCCGAAACAGCTCGAAGAAACCGAATAACGCCGTTCCGCCCCCTGCCACGGAGCTGGTGAAGGAACGTCTCGCTCTCATCACAAAACCCGACGAGTGGGGCCCGCATAAGGGCTCGCTCTTCGTCTCCGATCCCTATCTCATCAAGGACGAAGGGAACCCGGTCAATCCTCTGGAACCCGGCCAGCCTCCGCTCCATCCGCCGATCGACAACGCCTGGCTCGTCAAATACAGCCTCGACTATGCCGATCCGGATCTCCCGAACGCCGACCCGGACAACGACAAGTTCTCGAACCTCGAAGAATTCCTCGGCAAAACCGATCCGACCTCCGCGTCCTCGAAGCCCGGCTACATCTCCAAGCTCCGTCTCGCGGAGTTCATCCAGGTTCCGTTCCGTCTGAAATTCAGCGGTTCGCCTGACGACGGCCAGACCTTCGCGATCAATACCCTCGATCTGCGCCAGCCCACCCAGTTCCTCGCCATGGGCGCGAAGATCCCGAACACACCCTACAAGATCGTGAACTACGAGAAGAAGACCGAGAACAAGGACGGCTACGACGCGGATGTTTCCGAACTCACCGTGGAGAATCAGGACTCCGGCCAGAAGATCGCGCTCGTTTTCGACAAGCCGGTTAACGACCCCACGGTTTACGCGAAATTCAAATACCTCTGGGACGGCTCGGAATTCAAAGTCAAGAAGGGGGATCGCTTCTCGGTGAAGCCCGATGTCTCCGTGAAGTATAAACTCATTGACATCTCCAATACCGAAGCAGTAATCGAGAACCCCCAAGGGGACAAAATCACCGTCCCCAAGGGCAACTCCTAGTGGCCCCGAAGTTCTCTTTTCAATCGCCACCCGTCTGCTGAGCTGCCCAATTCCCGTTCCTTCCCCAATTCGATCTGCCCTACGCCTTAACCATGCCAAGCAAAGCCGCCCTCCTTATCGGAATTTCCACGCTTGTCGCCTCCCCTCTCCCCCCCTTGCTGGCCCAGCAGGCGGGTGTGCAAGGTGCGGCTGAACGGGAAATCTACCGCCGCGAATCCGTCACCACGTTCGCTCAGGACGCCATCAACAAAGGCCAGCAAGCTCTCGCCAGCAAGGACTACGAGTCCGCCTACGCCTTTTACAAGAGCGCGGTGGATGCCCTTCCGAGCGGCGGCGACGCTTCCGCCTCCCTGCGCGAGGAGGCGATGAGCGGTTTTGGGGAAGCCGTCATCCTGCTTTCCGAGCAACGCATCTCCGAGGGACGCTACAAGGACGCCGAAACGACGGTGAAGGTGATCCTTGCCGATCAATACGATCCGAACTACGGCCCCGCCCTCAAGCTTCTCGCGAAGCTTCAGACCCCCGGCACCTTCAATCCCACGATCACCCCCGGCTTTGTTGCCAGCGTGGAGCAGGTCAAGCAGCTCCTCCGCGAAGGCGAAGGGCTCTACCAGAGCGGTCGCTACGATCTCGCGTTCAAGCGCTGCGAGCAGGTCCTCAATATTGATAAATACAACATCGCCGCCCGCCGGTTGATGGAAAAGATCAACGGCGCCCGTCAGGACTACGCGGAGAACGCCCGCAACACAACCCGCAGCACGCTCGTCGAACAGGTTGATCGCGCCTGGGAACTTCCGGTCACCAAATACAGCGCCGGCCAGTCTCAGGTCATCGAGCAGCCGGTCATCGACACGCGCGGAACCGCTTCCCTCAATCGCAAGCTCGAGGAAATCCGCATTCCCAGCATCAATTTCCGCGAAGCCACCGTTCGCGAGGCGCTCGACTACATCAAGCAGCGCGCGAAGGCCCTCGACACCAACGAGCCCGATCCCAACAAGCGCGGTATCAACATCGTGTTGAAACTCGACCCGAGCGCCCAGGCCGCCGATTCCGCCCAGCGCATCACGCTGGCGTTCACCGACGTTCCGCTCGGCGCGGCTCTCGGCTACGTGGCCACGGCTGCCGGTCTGAAGATCAAGGTCGAACCCTACGCGGTCGCCGTCGTGCCTCTCAACGAGGTCACGGATACGCTCATCACCAAGGAATACAAGGTTTCTCCGGGGTTCATCTCTTCCCTCCCGGCCAGCGACGCCTCCGCGGCTCCCGCCGCTGCCGGCGGAGTCGCCTTCGGCGCTCCGGCCACCCCTGCCGCAGGCGCAGGCACGGTCGCAAAGGCTGGCGCGAAGGAATTCCTTACCGCCCAGGGTGTCACCTTCCCCCCCGGCTCTTCTGCGAACTATCTCACGAGCAGCAGCAAGCTGGTCGTGCGCAACACGCAGGCCAACCTTGATCTCATCGATCAGCTTGTCGACATCGACGGCAGCCAGGCTCCGACCCAGGTGCAGATCGAGTCGAAGTTCGTCGAAATCACTCAGAACAACCTGAAGGAACTCGGCTTCGACTGGCTCCTCGGGCAGTTCCAGCTTCCCTTCGGAAGTGGCGTTTACGGCGGGGGCGGCACCACGGCCTTCGGCCAGAATATCACCGGCACGAACGTCAACACCTCCGGGAATACCACCACCGCAACGAATTCGGCCTATCCTTTCCAGGCTCCGGGTTCCAACGGCGTTCCCATCGGCGCATCCAGCCTCACTTCCGGCCCGGTCACCGCGGGCAATCGATCCGGCTCTACCGCCATCAGCGTGAACGCTGTCGACGGCTTGCTCTTTGGCTCTCCGGCCGGAGCAGCTCCCGGCGTTCTCGCGCTGGCAGGCATCTTCACGAACCCGCAATTTCAGGTCGTGCTTCGAGCCCTCGACCAACAAAAGGGCATCGACCTGATGTCCGCCCCACGCGTGACTGCCAAGAGCGGCCAACGCGCGGTCATCAATCTGGTTCGCGAATTCAAATATCCCACCCAGTTTGACCCGCCGCAGATCCCCCAGACTGTCGGCACCGGCTTCACGCCCGTCACGCCAACCACACCTTCCGCATTCGACACTCGCAATCTGGGCGTTGAACTCGAGGTTGAACCCACCGTGGGGCCCGACGGTTACACGATCGAGCTGAACCTCTCCCCGCGGGTTACCGAATTTGACGGATTCATCAACTACGGAAGCCCCATCTACACGAGTGCGCAGACCGTCACTCAGGGTGTCGTCTCCAGCGCATCGACGGCTCTGGGACAGTTCGTCGGCTTTGGCTCCATTCTCGGGCAACCGACCACCGTTCTCATTTCCGAAAACGTCATCAACCAGCCGGTCTTCAGCGTCCGGCAGGTCACCACACAGGTCACCGTTTACGACGGGCAAACCGTGGTTCTCGGCGGCCTCATGCGTGAGGACGTCCAGAAAGTGGAAGACAAGACCCCGATCCTCGGAGATATCCCGCTTGTCGGACGCCTCTTCCGCTCTTCCGCGGACCAGCACCTCAAGCGCAACCTCATCATGTTCGTGACGGCCAACCTCCTCGATCCGGCTGGTCAGCCCCTCGTGAAGGAAGTCGAAGAAGGTGCCGAGATTGCCGTCCCGGACGCTCCGGCCGTCGACGCCGAGGCGATTCCCGGCGACCCGAGCACCAGTGACTATTCCCTCCCTGCCAAATAATTGCCGCCGAAGCCCCATCCCATGATCAAACCCCTCGATTTCCGGATTCGTCCGATCGGATTTAGCCTGGCCTTCCTCGCTTTCTGCTCGCCCGCTTCCTACGCCGGCACCTACGACTCCGGTTCAAGCTCCCTCGATGCGACCGCCCAACGCGAAATCGTTCGACGTCAGCAAGCCACTCTCGACGCAGACCAGTTGATCACGAATGGCGATCGCGCCATGGATCGTAAAGACTACGAAGCAGCCTACCTCTCTTACATGGAAGCGGTGGACGCCATCGGGTCTGGGGCGGCGGTTACTTCCGAACGCAAGGAAGCCCTTTCCAAGTTCAGCTCCGCCGCGATCGCCTACGCCGAATATCTGATCGATCACGGTCGCTATTCAGACGCCGAGAAGGTTGCCAAGACCGTTCTCCTGCCCCAATACAACCCCAGCTATCAGCCAGCGGTCACGCTGCTCTCTCATCTGGAGCAGCCCGATTATTACAACAAAACCCTCACGCCCTCGTTTGCCGAAAGCCGGGAACAGGTTTCCACCCTGCTCATCGAAGCGGATGGTTTTTATTCCCGCGGCAGCTACGACCTCGCACTCAAACGCTACGAGCAGGTCCTGAACGTCGATCGCTATAACATCGCCGCCCGCAAGGGGATGGAGAAGGTCAACGAGGCCCGTCAGAAATACGACCACGAGGCCTATAACGAAACCCGTAGTCGCATGCTCTGGCAGGTGACCAAGGGCTGGGAACTGCCCGTTCGACGCTTCACCGGCGGCAAGGACACCGCGTCCACGCAAAGCCGATCTGACGTCTCGCAAACGGAAGCGATCACCGCCAAGCTCAATCGGATCATCGTCCCTCACATCAGCCTGCAGGACACGACGATCCGCGAAGCTGTCGAAAGACTCCGCCAGCTCAGCAAATCCCTCGATACGCTGGAGCCGGATCCCGCCAAGAAAGGCGTGAACATTTTCCTCAAACTGCCCGCCGCCTCTGCTGCTGGTGGAGCAACTCTTGGAGGAGACATCCTTCCTCCCCCGCCCGGTGCGACCGCTCCTGATGCGACCGCCGCTCCGGCTGCGCCCATCGCTACGGAAGACACTCAGGTCACCCTCGCCCTCGATAACGTGCCACTCTACGAGGCGCTGCGTTATCTTGCCGGACTCGCCGGTCTCAAGATCAAGATCGACCCGATTGCCGTATCCATCGTTCCGCTCACCGACGTCAGCAACGAGCTGGTCACCAAGGAATACAAGGTTCCCCCGACCTTCATCCCGAAGACGGAAGCCGCTCAGGCGGATACGACCGGAGGATTCGGCGCCTTCGTGGTCGATCAGACCAATTCCAATCCTCGTATCGGCAAGACCCAGAGTGCTCAGGCTTACCTCGCCTCCCTCGGTGTGCTTTTTCCGGAAGGGGCAAGCGCCCAATATATCCCGGCCGGCAGCAAGCTCGTCGTCCGCAATACCCAGGACAATATCGATTTCATCGACACCGTCGTCGATGCACAGCTCGGTGCCGCTCCCACCCAGGTCCGAATCGAGTCGAAGTTCGTCGAAATCAATCAGAACAATCTGAAAGAACTCGGTTTCGATTGGAGACTCGGCGCCTTCCAAATCGGAAGTGGCGGTGTCTACGGATCCGGAGGCTCGGCCGCGGCCAATACGAATACGTATCCGTTTACAGAACCTGGTGGCCAGGTCGTCGGTTCCACCGCCCTCACCTCCGGTCTGCGCACCGGCCAGGGGAATGGTCCCTCATCGGCTGTCTCGGTGAATGGTCTCGACAGTCTCCTTGCTGGCGCCAGTGGCCTCGCATCAGGTTCTGCTCCGGGAGTGCTGGCTCTTGCCGGCGTCTTCACGAATCCCCAGTTCCAAGTGGTGATTCGCGCCCTCGATCAGAAAAAGGGTGTCGATCTGATGTCGGCCCCCTCTGTGACGACCAAGAGTGGTAACAAGGCCGTTATCAACGTGATTCGCGAGTTCCGTTATCCCACGGAATTCGATCCGCCGCAGATTCCGCAAACCGTTGATAGTGACAATGCAACCGTCGGCGGGGGAATAACTGGCTTCACCACGAACCCGATCATCACTCCGACGACTCCCAGCGCCTTCGAAACCCGCAATCTCGGCGTGACTCTTGACGTCACCCCCACGGTTGGCGCCGACGGCTACACCATCGATCTCGATCTGGCCCCTGAGGTTGTCGATTTCGACGGGTTTATCAACTACGGCAGCCCCATTCTTACGCTCGCCTCTGGCTCGACACTCGGGGGTGCCCTCAGTCGGCCCCGCAGTGTCGAAGTCAGTCCAAACGTGATCAACCAGCCGGTCTTCAGCACCCGCAAGGTGACGACCAGCGTGACGATCTGGGATGGCATGACGATCTCGCTCGGCGGCCTTATTCGTGAGGACGTGCAGAAGGTTCAGGACAAGGTCCCGCTCCTCGGCGACATCCCGCTCGTGGGCCGGCTCTTCCGCTCCGATGTGGATCAGAAGCTCAAGAAGAACCTCATCATCTTCGTGACCGCCAACCTGATCGACGCCGAAGGCAAGCCGGTCCGTTCCGATGTCGAACAGGAGGAAATCGTCGAACAGATCGGCCTTCCTGACGAGATCGCCCCGCCGGTCATCGACATGAAGGGACCTCCCGCCAAGTGAGGCCTCGCTCTCGAGATTAACACCGCCAACGGCGG
>DATCRI010000043.1 GCA_036569045.1 Chthoniobacterales bacterium
AACCCTGCCGTGATCACGAAGACCGGCGATGACGAGTTCATCTTCACGGGAACCGCCTCCCTGGTGGAGATCTCGACGGCAGGCTCTCTCACGACGACCTACGGCTCTACCGGCTACTCCTACACCACGGCAGTCGGATCCGGCAGCACTCTCACCCTGTCCGGCGCCACCAGCGCCATCACTTCCCTCGGCGGATCCGTTACGGTGGTTGGCAACTTGGGGTTCGGCTTGCCGACACTCGCCAGCCTTGCCGGCTATCGCTGGATCGCCTTTCCGCCCGGCGAGGAAGTCCCCACCGAATGGACCGACATTCACGCGACAATCACGCTGGATTCCGGGGGCGTCGCCGGCACGCTCACGCTGGCGAGCGGCACCCGGCTCGTGCAGGCGGCCGCGGAATACGCGCTTCCACCGAACACGACGGAAATTCCCGGGGACACGACACTCGACCTCGGGACTCTGGCCAGCGGAACGTTCTCGATCGCCACACCGACACCGACGCCCAGCGAGTAGTCTCTACTCGCCGCGATAGCTGCAGCGGGCGCGAGGGGTTTCGTGGATCACGATCTCGGCGAGGCCGGGAAGTTGCGGAGCGAGGATCTTCCAGAACCAGCCGGCCATCAGCTCGATGGTCGGATTTTCCAAGCCGGGAATTTCGTTGAGGTAGGCGTGATCGAGCTGCTCGACGAGCGGATCCATCGCCCGGGAAATCTGCGAGTGGTCATAAATCCAGCCGGTCTCGGGGTTCACCTCGCCCTCGACGCTGATCTCGACCAGAAAGCTATGCCCATGCATCCGCGCGCATTTGTGCCCGGGCGGCAGCTTGGGCAGCGTCTGGGCGGATTCGAAACGGAAGTCTTTGGTCAGGCGAGCTCTCACGGGGCGAAGCTAGATTCCAAAACTCAAAATCGAAAATCCAAAATGCTCACACGCCCTTGGTTTTGGGATCCCAGATGAATTTGTGCATCTGGAGCTGGAAGCGAGCCGGCAGCTTGTCCTCGAGCATCCAGGCGACAATGTCCTGAGGGTTGATCTTTCCAAAGACCGGGCTCAGCAACACGGCGCCGACGCGATTGCCGAGCTCGTGCACCGCGATCTGCTCGCGGGCCCACTCGTAATCCTCGCGGGAGCCGAGCACGAACTTCACCTCGTCGCCGCGATTCAGGTGCGGGATATTTTCGAAGCGGTTGCGCGCGCACTCGCCGCTCGACGGCGTCTTGAGGTCCATGATGCGATGGACGCGCGGATCGATCTTCGAGATATCGTGCGCGCCGCTGGTCTCGATGAGCACGGTGCGGCCGGCATCGCAAAGCCGCGCCATGAGCGGCAGGACGTTTTTTTGCAGCAGCGGCTCGCCGCCGGTGATCTCGACGAGCGGGCAGTGGATCGCCAGCACCTCGGCCAGCACGTTGTCGATCGCGCGCCTGGTTCCCTTGTAAAAGGCATACTCGGTATCGCAGTAGCTGCAGCGGAGGTCGCAGAAGGTGAGCCGCACGAAAACGCACGGCAGCCCGGCCCAGGTGCTCTCGCCCTGGACCGAAGTGTAGATTTCATTGACGGTGAGATTCCTGCCCGCGGGCCGGGCCGGCTCGTCGGTAGTGATCTCGGGTCCGTCCGCAGTGGCGACTTCCGACATCCCGCGAAGTTAGCAGCGGACCGCGGCGATGAAAACAGGCATTGTCGCCGCGCCGTCCGCTTCTAGAATGTCCTCCCGCTTCGCATTCGCCGGCGGCCCATTCGAGATCCGACCGATGAACCTCAAAGATACGCAAAGCGAGCCCGACGACCGCCAGATCGCCATCGACCGCGTCGGCGTGAAGGCGCTGCGTTACCCGATCCAGATTCGCGACAAGCAGCGCGCCACCCAGAGCACCGTCGCCACCGCGCAGCTCACCGTCGACCTGCCGCACCACCACAAGGGCACGCACATGAGCCGGTTCGTCGAGGTGCTCAATTCCCACGGCCCCGTGCTGCACGTGGACAACATCCGCGACATCCTCGAGCAGCTCACGCAACGACTGGATTCCCAATGCGCGCACGTCGAGTTCGAGTTCCCGTTCTTTCTCGAAAAACGGGCGCCTATCACCCAGGCGATCGGCCTCATCGACTACACCGCTCGCTTCAGCGCCACGCTGGAACGTGGCACGCTCGACTTCGTGCTGACGGTCATCGTGCCGGTCACCACGCTCTGCCCGTGCTCGAAGGCGATCAGCATCCATGGCGCCCACAATCAGCGCGGCCAGGTCACCCTCGCGGTGCGGTTCGGCAAGCCAATCTGGATCGAGGACCTCATCCGCCTCGTCGAGGACAGCGCCAGCAGCGAGCTCTACAGCCTGCTCAAGCGCCCGGACGAGAAGGCCGTGACCGAACGCGCCTACGAAAATCCCGTCTTCGTCGAAGATCTCGTCCGCAACGTCGCCCAGCGCTGCGACGAGGATGCGAACATCCTCTGGTATCGGGTCGAGGCCGAGAATTTCGAATCGATCCACAATCACAACGCCTACGCATTGATCGAAAAGCACCCCGGATAGGCCCGATTTCCCGGGCGACGGAAAAACAGGGGGCATTTCGCATTTGCAAGAAGCGGGACTTTCCGCATTCTGGCCGCCGATGGGAAAATCTGCCGGGAAGCAAGCGCCACCTCACCACCGTCGCCGGGAAGACCTCGCCGTCGCCCACCACACCCACGAACACGGCGACTACCAGCTCCGTTACGGACACCCCCTTCCCTTTGGCGTCAGTCTTGTGCCGGGCGGCATCAATTTCTCGATCTACTCCGGCCACGCCACCGAGTGCACCCTGGTGCTTTTCGAGAAAGGCAGCTCGGAGCCCTTTATCGAGATCCCCTTCCCGTCGGAATTCCGGATCGGTCACGTCTGGGCAATGATCGTCTATGATCTGGACGAGACGTTGCTCGAATACGGCTACCGTTTTGGCGGCCCCTACGAAAAGAAGCTCGGCCATCGTTTCGACCCTTCCTACATCCTGCTCGATCCCTTTGCGCGGGCCATTGGCGGCCGCGACGTCTGGATGCAGAAGACCAACCACGGCGGCATTTTCCCGCTGCGCGCGCAGGTCTGCGACGAGGTGTTCGACTGGGGCCACGACCGGCCGCTTCGCGTGCCGGCCGCCGACCTCGTGATCTACGAGATGCACGTGCGGGGCTTCACCCGGCACGACAGCTCCGGCGTAAAGAATCCGGGAACATTCGACGGCATCCGCGAGAAGATTCCCTACCTGAAATCGATCGGCGTGAATTGCATCGAGCTGATGCCGATCTTCGAGTTCGACGAATGCGAGAACACCCGCACGAATCCGACCACCGGCGAGACGCTCTGCAATTACTGGGGCTACAGCACGGTCGGGTTCAACGCCCCGAAGGCCGGCTACGCCGCCAGCGGCGCCCAGGGCGGCCAGGCCGACGAGTTCAAGCAGCTCGTGAAGGATCTGCACGCGGCGGAGATTCAGGTCGTGCTCGACGTGGTGTTCAACCACACGGCCGAGGGCGGCGAAGACGGCCCCACGCTTTCCTTCCGCGGCATCGACAACCAAACCTTCTACATGCTGCTACCCGACGGCAGCTACGCGAACTACACGGGCTGCGGCAACACCGTGAATTGCAACCACCCGGTGGTCCGCACGTTCATCCGCAACGCCCTCGCTTACTGGGCTGCGGAATTTCACGTCGACGGTTTTCGCTTCGATCTCGCGTCCGTCATGGCGCGCGATTCCGACGGCACCCCGCTCGCGGACCCTCCCCTCATCGAGGAACTCGCGCACGCCCCGATTCTCGCGAATTGCCACCTCATCGCGGAGGCCTGGGACGCAGGCGGCCTCTATCAGGTCGGCCATTTTCCCGACTACGGCCGCTGGCTCGAATGGAACGGCAAATATCGCGACGCGGCCCGCCGCTTCCTCAAGGGCGACGCCGGCGTTGTCGGCGAAATCGTCCAGCGCATCCTCGGTTCGCCCGACCTCTACCAGGCCGCGGGTCGCAAACCGACCGCCTCGGTGAATTTCATCACCTGTCACGACGGCTTCACCCTGCGCGATCTCTATTCCTACAACGAGAAGCACAATCTCGAGAACGGCGAGGCCAATCGCGACGGCAGCGACTGGAACGCGAGCTGGAATTGCGGCGTCGAAGGGGAAACTACCGACCCCGAAGTGCTCGCCCTGCGTCAGCGCCTCCAAAAGAATGCGCTCGCGCTGCTCTTCCTCAGCCAGGGCGTTCCCATGATCACCATGGGCGACGAATGCAACCGCACCCAGCGCGGCAACAACAACGCCTACTGCCACGACGAACCATGGAACTGGTTCGACTGGGCGCTCACGGAAAAGAACACCGGCCTGCTGCGCTTCTATCGCGAGCTCGCCGCCTTCCGCGTCGCCCAGCCGGCACTGCGCCGCACGGAGTTTCTTACCGGCCTGGACTGCGTCACCAGCGGCTATCCGGACATCAGCTGGCACGGCGTGAAAGCCTGGAAGCCGGACTGGACCCCCGGCAGCCGCACGCTCGCGTTCATGCTCTGCGGCCGCCACTCCTCGTCCGTCGGCGGCCCTCCCGACTTCATCTACGCGGCCTTCAACATGCACTACGAGCCGCTCACCTTCGAGCTGCCCGTGCTGCCGAAGAAGCTCCAGTGGCTGCGCGTGATCGATACGTCGCTGCCGGAGCCCGACGACATTGCGAGTCCCGGGAAGGAACCGCGCCTCACCAGCCAGACGTCCATCACGATCCCGGAACGCACCGTCATCGTGCTCGTCGGACGCTGAGAAAACGACCACTCGCGAGTCGGGTTGCACGCCGCCTCACCCTTCGACTCCCGATTACCCGAGCCACCCCCATCCACTTCCCCCGTCCAGGCTTCGGATTGCAAAAAACCACTTGCATGACCCGAAACGAGGGCATACCTTCGCCACCTTTTTCCATCCCGCGCATTTGTCATGCCCAGTAAGAAATCCGTAAACCCCGCCGATTCGAAATCTCCGGCAAAGAATGCCAAACCCGCGGCAAAGAGCACCGCTTCCGACAAGAAGACTTCCAGCAAGGCTGTCGTCTCCAACGGAGAAGCGAGCAGCAAGGGCGCCAAGCCTGCTGACCGCGTCGCCGCGAAGCTCACCCCTTTCCTCGAAGCCCAGCGCCAGAAGCTTCTCGTGCTCAAGGACACGCTCCTCGATAGCATGAACGGCGTGGCCCGCGACAGCCTGCGTTCCCAGACCGGCGGCGACGCTTCGGCCTTCGGCATGCACCAGGCCGATGCCGGCAGCGATGCCTACGATCGCGATTTCGCCCTCGGCCTCCTTTCCATGGAGCAGGACAGCCTTTACGAGATCGACCAGGCGCTCAAGCGCATCGAGGACGGCTCCTACGGCGTTTGCGAAATTTCCGGCAAGCAGATCATGAAGGCCAGGCTTGAAGCCCTGCCCTTTACCCGCTACACCGTGGAATGCCAGGCGGAAATCGAGAAGCGTAACCGCTATCAACGCCACCATCAGCCCGTGACCTCTCTCTTCGGATTGTCCGACGAGGAATCCGAAGGCGAAGACGACGACAGCAGCTCCGACAGCAAAGACAAGGACTAGACCATCATGGGACAAGACATCATCACCATCGAGTGCACCGAAGCGAAGGCCGAGGGGAAACCCACCTCGCGCTACATGACCACTCGTAACAAGAAGAGCCCTCGCACCCCGACCCGGCTCGAAAAGAAAAAATACAACCCTTTCCTCAAGCGGCACACCCTTCACCGCGAGATCAAGTAACATGCAGCCGAAAACCGCCAAACGCCGCGCCAACTTCCGTCGCGCGAACCGCACGATGCCGCGTCGCCGCATCGACCTCACCGTCGAAGCGATCGACTACAAGAATCCCGAGCAGCTCCGCCGCTTCGTCACCGAGAGTGGCAAGATCGTTCCGCGCCGCCTCACCGGCATGCCCGCTCACCTGCACCGGAAGATCACCAATGCCATCAAGCGCGCCCGCAACGTGCTCTTGATGAAGTAAGCAGTTTCCCCACCCGAAAAAAAGGGCCCGGCGAGCCAGATTCCTGGTCAGCCGGGCCTTTTCGTGCCTACGAAGCGTTCGCAGATTTCGCACGCAACCGGCGCCATCCGCGAAGAGCAAGGAAGATCAGCAAGCCGCCACCACCAGCGACCAGAAGGAGCTTTGTCACCGAAGGCTCCGGAACGGCAATGATCGCATTGGCAAAGGCGATCCCGATTTTGTCGTATCCGGACTGGAGCATGTGCACACCATCTCCCCCTTCGAAGTCTGCATAGGACAATGCCGCGTAGACATCGACAAATTGCACGTTGCGCCCCATCGCGGAATATTTGCTCACAATACCGGGGATCGCCGCATTGTAAGGCGCGCCGTAGGCCGTCCAATAGTAATCCCGGCCATAGAATGGGGGAATTGAAGCCACAAGCAGGATCGCGTTGGGACTCTCAAGCGTGATTTGATTAACTAGGGCGTCGAGTCGATCGGCTGCCCCCTCAGGCGTTTCCACCCCTGGAAGTGTCTGATTGACATCGTTGGTGCCAATCATGAGTTGGATATACTCCGGCTGGAATGTTTTGAGCGTTTGCTTCTGGGTAAGTCCGGTTGCAAGTCCATTGATCGAGATGCCGGGGATGCCCTCATGCTCGACCTCCCCGTTCAATTCCAAAGCCGGATTTTCCGTTCGAGACCCCACAAAATCGACAATGAATCCCGCATCTGTAAGGATCTTATATTCCTCCAAACGATAGCCACCTGGCGTTCCTGCGGGAGCCTGCGTATTCGAGTCCCCCAAAGGCATAATGCGCAACGTCGTCGCCAGTGCTCCGCTCAGCGACATCGCCAAAGCTCCGAGAATCGAAAGCGCCACCCTCCCCTTGGAAAAATTCATGGCGGCAATCTAGTCACGCGAAGCCATTCCGCGGAGCAAAACCAACTCTCTTCCGAAATTAACGACTTTTCCCAGCAGAAGGCGGGGCGGCAGACGCCTTTGCCGGGGTTGAAGCCGGCGCTGGCGTGGGCGGAGGATTGCCACCGAGGCCGAGCACGTCGAAGAATTCCCGTGGAATCACCTTCGGGCGCCACTGGGGATCCGAGACCGTGCCGACGGAGACGTATTCCATCAGCTTGCTGACCGGGAAGAAAACCAGGCCTGGAATTCCGCGGGCGTTGATCCGCACGGTGAGGTCCATTCGGCCGCTTGGAAAGCCGATGGTGCCGTCGCCAAAGAGCTCGAAGCCCGAGCCCTGAATATCGAGATCGCGCGTGGTAATCACCTGATCGGCGATCGAAAAATTCGCCGTCGCCAGCCGCGCGTTCTCATGGCCGGCGCCGGGGATGATCTTGCTGATGATCACGGAAATCGGCCCGAACAGCGGAATTGCGAGAACGTGGCCCTCTTCGACGCGAATGCTGCCCCGGCCGCGCATCTTCGAGGGATCGCGCAGGCTGGCGTCGAACGCATACTTTCCGCTCATCACGCCGGCCGACTTCGAGTAGCCGAAATAGAGTTTCGTGAGGGACGGGAAATCGACCCGATCGAGCGACACATCGGCGCTGAAGCTGGGATCCTCCGGAGCGATCGAGACCTTTGCCTTCACCGCCGCGTCTCCGCCGTAAAGCGAGGCGCGTTCGACATCGGCAATCACCTGCTGCCCCTTGAGCAACACCGTCGCCTCGACGTCGTCGAACAGGAGATCGCGATTCAGCAGCGTGTAGGCAAGGCCCTCCGGGGCATCGACGCGGATATCCAGGTCGTTCTTGCGCGGATCCACCATGTGCGCGATCCCGTCCGCCCGCACGTCGGGAGCACCGCGGAATCGATAGACCGCCACGGTGGCGGCGATGCGGGGATCGACCCACATGAGAATATCCGGCGGATTGAGATTTGAGCGGATGCCATTGAGCCGCACCTCGTGCCGGCCGAAGTCGTAGGTGAACGAGCCCGTGGCTTTGAGCGGGCCTTTGTGGATCGTGAGATTCTTGTAAATGATCGCGCGGTCCGCGATCTCGATGTCGGCATCGCCGGAGTCGACCCACGAATCTCGCATCGCCGAGCGCCCGAGCGAGACGTGTCCGCTGCCAGACATCGCGTCGAGACTGGGCCGGGTGCCCGTGAGCGCAATGGTGAGCTTCGGCGGATCCTTGAAATCCAGCAGCTTGATGATGTCCTGTTCCTTCGGTCCGAAAAGTTCGAGAAACTCCGTGGGATCCGCATCGCTATCGAGCGTGAGCCGCAGCTCTCCCGGTCCCGAGAGGACCTGCGCGCGCACGGTGCCGGTGCGGGATTTCAGAACCGCGTCCTGCAGATAAATCCGGCCGTCCTTCCACGCGAAACGCGTCGAAAAACCGCGACCGCGAATGCCCCGGAGCCGGAATCCCTCCACCGAAACCTGCCCCACCGCTGAGATCGACGGCCCGTTCGCGCCAGAGCTCGCCGTCACCGTGGCGTCCACCGCCGGCGGCCGTTCGAAGCGGATCTCCGCGGCCAGGTCCTTCCGCCCGGCGAGCTCGAGCAGCGGCGCGAGGGACAGGCCGCCGCTGAGATCGACGCGACCGTTTCCGGCGGCGAAGTTCCAGGTGCCGCCGACCTGCAAAGCGCCCGACGACCCAAACGCGCGCAGGTTTTTCACGTGCAGCAAATGATCGGCGTAGGTCGCATCGAGCATCACGCGATCG
>DATCRI010000044.1 GCA_036569045.1 Chthoniobacterales bacterium
CCGTCGACCTGCCGCTGGCGGCGAGTTTCGTGGCGGCGCATCCCGATCGGCGCGTGATCCTCGCAGGCGGGTTGCGGCCGGAAACGGTCGGCGAGGCGGTGAAGATCGTGCGGCCGCAGGGCGTGGATGTCGCGAGCGGCGTCGAGGCTGCCGGCGATGCGCGCCGCAAGGATGCGGCCCGGGTGCGAGCCTTCGTCGAGGCCGCGCGCGGCGCCTGATTTCAGAATCGCGCTTCCCCGCGCGACGTGGTCCCGCTTAAATGCCCGGCGCAATGAGTGAGACTTTTCAAGTAGCGGTGCTGGCCGGCGACGGCATTGGCCCCGAAGTGATGGCCGAGGCCCGCCGGGTGCTCGACGTGGTGACGAGCAAGTTTGCGATTTCGATCGAGTTCACGGAGTGCCGCGTCGGCGGCATCGCCATCGATGTCGACGGGCACGCGCTGCCCGAGGCGACGCTGAAGGCATGCGAGGCGGCGGACGCGATTCTTTTCGGCTCCGTCGGCGGTCCGAAATGGGAGAGTCTTCCCGCGAACGAACAGCCCGAGCGTGCGGCGCTGCTGCCGCTGCGCAAGCATTTCGGCCTTTTTGCGAACCTTCGCCCCGGCGTCTGTCTGCCGGATCTCGCGCACGCGTCTCCGCTCCATCCGAGTATCGTGGATGGCGGCTTCGACGTGCTTTGCGTCCGCGAACTCACCGGCGGTCTCTATTTCGGCGAGCCGAAATACACGAAGCAGGAAGGCGGCGAATCCTTTGCGGTGGATACGATGATTTACTGGGAGAGCGAGATTCGGCGCATTGCGCGCGTCGCTTTCGAGGCGGCCCTCACCCGCGGAAAAAAAGTGACCTCGATCGACAAGGCGAACGTCCTGCAAAACGGCCTGCTTTGGCGCCGCATCGTGACGGAAACCGCGGCGGATTATCCCGATGTGTCGCTCAACCACCTCTACGTGGACAACGCCGCGATGCAGCTGGTGAAGAATCCGAAGCAGTTCGACGTGATCGTTGCCGAAAACATGTTTGGCGACATTCTGAGCGACGAGCTGGCGATGATCACCGGCTCCCTCGGCATGCTGCCCAGCGCGAGCCTCGGCGAAGCGACGGGCGCGCCGGGCGCCGTCTCCCGACGGTTTGGCATGTATGAGCCGAGCGGAGGCACCGCTCCGGACATCGCCGGCAAGGGCATCGCCAATCCCATCGCGCAGATCCTCTCCGCGGGCATGATGCTGCGTTATTCGCTCGGACGCGACGACGCGGCAGATGCCATCGACGCGGCGGTGCGAAAAGTCATCGCCGATGGCCTCCGCACGGGGGACATCTGGACCGAAGGACAGAAGAAGGTCGGCACCGCCGAAATGGGCAAGGCCATCGCCGCTGCGATCTGATTTTGGGCGATTTTCGGGGATCCACCGGTTTCGGGGCGGCAATCGCCTCCGGAGCCGTGTATTGCCTTGACGGAGCGATTTTTCGGTTCCTACTGTCGCGGATCAGTTTTTCTGGAGACAGAGCGCGCGTCGGGCGACTTGGTGCGTGCGCTGACTAATTGTGACATTCACCAACCCATTTTCAGGCAGATGTTTGATAAAATTCTCGGATTTCTCTCGCACGACATTGGCATCGATCTCGGCACGGCCAACACGCTCGTCTTTGTAAAGGACCACGGAATCGTGCTCCGCGAACCCTCGGTGGTCGCGGTCCATGCCGGCACGAACAAGGTGCTCGCCGTTGGCGATGAGGCCAAGCGCATGCTCGGCCGCACTCCCGGCAACATCGTCGCGATTCGCCCTCTCAAGGATGGCGTCATCGCCGATTTCGAGGTGACCGAGGCAATGCTTCGCCACTTCATCAGCAAGGTCCACAGTCGCAGTCGGATGCGCCGCCCGCGGGTGGTCATCGCCGTGCCGAGTGGAATTACCGAAGTCGAGAAGCGCGCCGTGCGCGAGAGTGCCATTCACGCGGGCGCCCGCGAGGTGCACCTCATCGAGGAGCCCATGGCCGCCGCGATCGGGGTCGGCCTGCCCGTGCAGGACGCCGCGGGTAACATGATCATCGACATCGGTGGCGGCACGACGGAAGTCGCGCTCATCTCGCTCTCGGGCATCGTTTTCAGCCGCAGCGTGCGCGTTGCCGGCGACGAACTCGACGAGGCCATCGCCCAATACATGAAGCGGGCCTACAACCTCATGATCGGTGAGCGCACCGCGGAGGAGATCAAGATCAAGATCGGCTCGGCCTACAAGCTCGAGAAGGAAGTCAGCATGGAAGTGAAAGGTCGCGATCTCGTGGCCGGCCTGCCGAAAACCATCACCATCACCTCGCAGGAAGTGCGCGAGGCCCTTATGGAACCCATTTCGACGATCGTCGATTCCGTGCGCATCACGCTCGAGCGCTGTCCGCCCGAGCTCTCCGCCGACCTCGTGGACCGCGGCCTCGTGCTGGCGGGCGGCGGCGCTCTGTTGCGCGGCCTCGATCGGTTGCTCGCCGAGGAAACCGGCCTGCCGGTGCACGTCGCGGAGGATCCTCTCAGCGCCGTCGCCGAAGGCACGGGCAAGGCGTTGCAGGAAATCAACTTGCTGCGTCGGGTCTCCTCCATGGACCGTCAGCACATCGCGACCTCGATCTAGTCTCGTTCGCCTGGACGTAGCGCCGTTCTCCGGGATGGCGATTCCTCGCACGCATGAAGAAAGTCAACATCCTCCTCGCGGTGATCGTCGTGTTGCTGGCGATCTTCCTGACCCTGCTGAGTTCGGGGTCCGCGCAGAAGGTCCAGCGGAGCGTGATGTCGGTATTGTCGCCGTTCCTGCGCACCGGCTCGGCAGTCCAGCAGGGGCTGGGCGCGATGGGGAAGGGACTCAAGACGCTCGACCAGCTCGAAGCGGATAACCGCCGCCTCGAGCGCGAGAACAAGGAGCTGCGCGCGACGAACATCATCCTTCGCGACATGGAGGCGGAGAACAACAAGCTGCGCGCCGCGATGGATTATCGCGAGCGATCGGTGTTCGGTCTCGTGCCCGCGCAGGTGATCACCCGTGACGCGTCCACCTGGTGGAATACCGTGACGATCAACCGCGGCTTCGAGGACGGCGTGGATGACGGCATGCAGGGCGGTCCGCCGATGACGGTGATCACGGATACCGGTCTCGTCGGCAAGGTGATGACTGCCGGAAAGAACGACGCGAAGATCGTTTTGATCACCGACGAGAACTGCAAGATCGGCGCCTACGTCGAGGGCACCCACGAGAAGGGAATCGTCAGTGGCGTGCGCGTGCAGGAGGGTGGCGCGGCCGAACTCCAGATGAGTTTTCTTTCCAAGAACGCGAACCTGCAACCCGGGCAGAAGGTTTACACGCAGGGCGTGGGCGCCGTCTTCCCCTCGGGATTGCTCATCGGAACGGTCAAGAGTTTCAAGCCGCGCGAACTGGATGGGCAGGCCATCCTCGAACCGGCGGTTGATTTTTCCACATTGGCCGATGTTTTCATCATCGCCGGGAAAAAATGAGGGACACGCTCGTCACCCTGGGCCTCGCGGTCGCGATCTTCGCGAGCTTTATCGTTCAGGAGTTCATCCCGCCCCTGCAGAGTGCGGAGGGCGCCCGCGTTCTCATCGCGCCGGCGCTGTTCTGTTACGGCGCCTGCGTCCTGCCCTTTCCGAGCATGCTCGTGCTGGCTCTCATCACGGGATTCCTCAGTGATTTTACCGCGCTGCAGATCGTGCATCGTTCGGTGGAGATGAGCGACTTCGACACGATCCAGACCGTCGCAGGCGCGGTTGAATTGTCGGCGGGGTGGTCTATCCTCCTCTTCGTGGCGTCCGGATTGATTTGCCAGGGTTTGCGGTCGCTCGTTTTGCGCGGCCACTGGTGGCTGCCGCCCTTGATGAGTGCGGTGACGACACTGGTTTACCTCGGGCTGCAATTCGGGATGATCACGATGCGGCGGTTCGATTCCGGCGGCCTGTTCTGGAGTGAAGCCGTGGCGTGGCGGATCGCCGCGCCGGCGGTGATTGCCCTTGGTCTGACGCTGGTCCTGATGCTCGGCAGTCTCCTCTTCGCAACCTTTGTCCCCGGCGACCGGCGATCGCTCCGGGAGTATTGAATGGTGCCGTCATGAAAAAAGGGGTTCCCACATTTCGCATCATCTTTCTCGCAGCGGTCATCGTCGGCGGCCTGGCGATCCTGATCAGCCGCCTCTGGTGGGTGCAGATTGTGCGTGGCGATTACTACCTCGCGAAGGTCAAGGGTGGTTCCCGGGTGACCGTGCGTCTGCCGGCCGTGCGCGGCGAGATCAAGGACCGCAATGGGGTTCCCCTCGTCGAAAATCGCGCCAGCTTCGAGGTGGACTTCTACCTGCCCGACATCGTTCGCGCTTACAAAAAGGAACACGGCAAGCCCCCGTTGCGCGACGTGAAATTTCGCCGCCGCGATCGCTACGGCAACCTGAGCGAGGTGCCCGAGGTCGATATCCCCAAGGTCGTCAACGACTCGGTGATCGAGCGGTTGACGGAACTCGGCGTGGCGGTGGATTACAACGCCGAGCAGCTTCAGACGCATTATCGCAACGAGGAACTGATTCCCTATCCGTATCGCCAGGATCTCGATTTCGACACGATGGCGAAGTTGATGGAGAACAACGTCGGTCTGCCGGGCCTGAAGGCCGAGGTGAAGCCCGTGCGCTATTATCCCTACGGCTCGCTGGCCGCCCACATCCTCGGCTACGTCGGCGCCCCGCGCGACATCGACAAGCAGCGCAAGGAGGAGGCCGAGGAGGGCAAGGATTACAATTTTTTCCAGCCCGACGTGGAGGGTAAGGCCCAGATCGAGAAGGCGATGGACAAGTATCTCCGCGGCAAGCCGGGCGTGCGGACGCTCCAGCGTGACGCGAAGAACCAGATCCTCGAGAACGACGCCCAGCTCGTTCCGCCGGAGAAAGGGGCCGATGTTTTCCTGACGATCGACGCCCGTCTCCAATACATCGTCGAGGAGACGTTGCGGGTCGCAGGACGCGCTGCCTGCGTCGTGGTCGACGTCAACAACGGCGACATTCTCGCGATGGCCTCGGTGCCTTCGTTCGATCCCAACAAGTTCGTTCCGTCGATCGCGGCCAAGGACTGGGTCGCCCTCACTTCCGACGAAACGTCGCCGCTGCTCAATCGCGCCATCAACGGCTACATTCCCGGTTCCACGTTCAAGGCGATCTCCGCGCTCGCCATCGAGCGCGCCAAGATCGGAGCCCAGCACTTCGAATGCGGTGGCGGAATGAGCTATGGCAACACCTTCATGAAATGCTGGATTTTCGGAAAAGGAAATCACGGCAGTCTCGATGTCGAGGGGGGCCTCAAGAATTCCTGCAACGGTTACTTCTTTCGCGCCGGCAATGTCGCGGGCATCGACCAGATCGACGAGATCGGCCACATGCTCGGTCTGGGGCAGCTGACCGGCATTCCGCTTTCCGGCGAAAGCCCCGGCATTCTCGACGGCCCCGAGCATCTGCGTTCGGTAAATCCGCAGGACAAATGGCGGCCCAGCCTCACGGCAAATGTCGCGATCGGGCAGGGCGCCGTGCTGGCCTCGCCGCTGCAGATGGCCATGGTCGCCGCGACGATCGCGAACGGCGGCACCTGTTATTACCCGCGAATCGTCGACCGGGTTGTCGAGGCGGATGGCACCGTCGATACGCCGGAGCCCGTGCGCGTGCGGTCGAATCTTCTCACCGACGCGGGCATGACCGCCGAACAGATCGAGCATGTGCGCCATGGCATGTGGCGCGTGGTCAACGAGGAAGGCGGCACGGCTCGCAAGGCTCGCATCGCGGGCTTCGAGGTGGCGGGCAAGACCGGCACGGCGCAGAACTGGCGCCTCGACTCGAAAGGCCGCAAGACGCAGGACAACAACACGCTCTTCATCGCATTCGCGCCCTACCAGAAGCCGAAATACGCGATCTGCGTGCTCATTCAGGGCGGCAAATCCGGCGGTGGAGTGCCAGCCCCGGTGGCGGCGAAGATTCTCGAACAGGCCTTTGCCATGGACAAGGGCGACCTCAAGGTCGATCTCGCCGCGCTCGAGCCCTCGAAGGGCAACTTCAAGTTCATCGAGTCCATCGATTTCGATCGCGACATCCCCGCCGCCGCGGCGGCCGATCAGGAGACGGTGGAAACCGTTGCTTCCGCCTCCGCCACGGTTCGCGACGTGGCCAGCGACACGGAGGAGCCGAGCATTCGCGCCGAGCCCGACAGCGAAGGGCGCGTGAAGCCGCAGCCGAAGGAGAAGAAGCGCGGCCTCCTCGACAATTTTTTCAACTTTGGTGGCAGCAAGAAGAAACCAAAACCGGAGCGCGAAGAGCGCAAGCCGGGTTGGAATCCCTTCCGCCGCTAGGATGAAACCCTCCGTCACCTTAACACCGCCCGCCCCGAGGGGATCGGGCTCACCAACGAATGATCGAAACTGTCAAACGCATACTAGGTCTGGGTCGCAAGCCCACGGGAACAAAACTGATCATCAGCTGCGAGAAGCTCGAGAAGCGCGTCGCGCTCCTCGAGAATAACCGGCTCGAGGAATACACGATCGAGCGCGAGACCGAGCGCAACATCGTGGGCGGCATCTACAAGGGCAAGGTCCGCAACATCGAGCACGGGCTGAAGGCGATGTTCGTCGACATCGGCTTCGAGAAGAACGCATTCCTTCATTTCTGGGATGCCATTCCCGCCGCGCTCGACAGCGGCATCGAGACCGTTTCCCGCGAGGGCAAGGGCGGCAAAGGCGGCGGCAAGAAAAAGCAGCCCATCACCGCCAAGGACATTCCGAATATCTATCCCGTCGGCTCCGATGTGATCGTGCAGGTCAGCAAGGGTCCGATCAGCAACAAGGGCCCTCGCATCACGACGAACATCAGCATGCCCGGGCGCTATCTCGTCCTCATGCCGTTTAACGACCAGTGCGGCATCTCGCGCAAGATCGACGATCCCAAGGAGCGTGACCGCCTGCGCAAGATCCTTCGCGAACTTGAGCTGCCCGATGGCATGGGCGTCATCATGCGCACCGCCGGCCAGGGGCAGCGCGCCCGCTATTTCGTGCGCGATCTTGGCATCCTGCTCGACCAGTGGGCCGAGATCGAGCGCGGCATGGAGGAGAAGCGCTCTCCGGCGGAACTTTTCCGCGAGCCCGATCTCATCGAGCGCTCGGTTCGCGATTTTCTCACCGACGAAGTGGATGAAGTGCTCGTCGACGACCTTCAGGCCTTCGAGCGCATGCAGGTGCTCGTGGAAAACATCTCCAAGCGGGCCAAGAAGCGCGTGCACCATTATGGCGGCGCGCAGCCGATCTTCGACTTCTTCGGCGTCCAGCCGCAGATCGACTCCGCATTCCATCGCCAGGTCTGGCTCCCGTGCGGGGGATATATCGTGATCGACGAGACCGAGGCCATGATCGCGATCGACGTGAACACCGGCCGCAACAAGGGCGCGAAGGACATGGAGAAGACCATCCTCACGACCAATCTCGAGGCCGCGGACGAGATTTCCCGCCAGCTTCGGCTGCGCAACATCGGGGGGCTCGTCGTCGCCGACTACATCGACATGAAGAGCCGGAAGGACCAGCAGGCTGTCTTCCAGCGCGTGAAGGACCGCCTCCAGCGTGACAAGGCGCGCACGCACGTGCTGCCGATTTCCGCGCTGGGCCTCATGGAAATGACCCGCCAGCGCGTGCAGGAGAGTCTCGCGAGTTCGCAGTTCGTGATTTGCCCGCATTGCAACGGCCGCGGCCGGGTAAAGAGCCCGATGACGATGAGCGTCGAGCTCCAGCGCTCGTTGCATTCCGTGATGAAGAAGCACTCGGCCGACGTGCACGAGATCAAGATCGCGGTGCATCCCGACCTTCTTGCGCGTCTGCGCGACGAGGACGAGGAACTCCTCATCGATATCGAGCGCCGCTACGCCGGCCGGCTGACGTTCCGTTCCGATCCGACCTTCCACCAGGAGAAGTTCGTCATTTCGAACGGCCTCACCGGCGTCGAACTGAAGCCCTGATTCCGATTTCGCGCGGGCGAGGCCAGCCGCCTTGCCCGCGTTCCTACTGCCGCGCAAGCGGCGGAAGGCCAGTCACCATCGAGCCTGGCAGGATTCCATTTTTCGAGAACCAGCCCTGCGGAACCTCGATGGCGTAGGCGATGGTGTCGAACTGGCTGGTCACCGCCCGTTCATCCTTCGGCTGGAGGTCGTGAATCTCCAGGATCATCCCGCTCGCATTCAGATAGGCGACGGAGAGTGGGATGATGGTGTTCTTCATCCAAAAACCCCTCCGCTGGGGGACGTTGAAGACGAACAGCATGGCCGTGCCGTCGGCCATCTCGGTGCGGAACATCATGCCCGTCTCGCGCTCGGTGTCGTCGTCGGCCACCTCCGTGGCGAGTTTCCGGTCGCCGATGGAGAGCGAGATCGTGGGCAGCTTCGGCTGGGGCTTGTCCGGAACCTGCGACAGGACCGTTCCGGAGAAAAGGAGAGACGCGAAAAGGAAACAGGCGACCGGTCGAAACATGCCCGTCTGTTAGCCGCTCCCTCCGTTTCGGGGCCAGCGGATTCTCTACGATGGACGGAGAATTCCGCGAGCGCGATCCCGTCATTGGACAAATCCGTCGATGGGGTTACGTTTTTCAGCAACCCCATGAAAACGAATCGAAACACCCGGGCCAAGGCCGTCGACGTCACTGCAGGAATCACTTTCGCAGGCCTTCTCGTCGGGCTCGGCACAGCGGCGGGACTGCTCGTTTTGCGATTTTTTTAGTCGCTGACTCGAGCGCTTTCCCGGACCGTCGCGGTCAGCGGGAGAGGGGCGTGACTCGGAGCAGATCGCCGAAGATTTGGGCGACGGTTGCGGGAGCCGTGCGGATTCGCGACTTCAGGTCGTTGATGAGCGTGGGTGGCTCGCCCATGTAGACGCGGCTGATCAATTCGTCATGGTAGGGCGAAATTCGCGAGGAGACGGAATCGGTAATCGGACCGCAGTCCTCGCCGGGTTGTTGAAGCCGACGCAGCGCGAGCGGCGTGTGGGTGTGATCGACGCCGAATCCCAGATTCTCGATGAGGTTGCGGGTGGGAACGATGGCGCGGCCGCCGAGGGAGCGACAGGTGTAGTGCCAGGAATAGTCCCACGTGTTGGCGCGCGCGAGTTCGCGACGGGCGCGGTCGAGCGTCGGCAGCCAGTAGCGGCGTTCCCAGGAGCTGGCGAAGCTCGCGCGAAGAGTGGGCAGGCGCTCGGTCCACGAATCCATCGTGAAGTCGTAGTGCTGCCACGCGCGGCGCCACGTGGCCCAGCCCCAGACCCACGCGTGCCGGCTGAACCAGGCTTTCGTCCCTGATTTCATGCGGGATGCGGCGAGATTCGTGCCGGCGACGTGCATCACGCGGGCGTCGTCGCGGTAGCGGGCGAGCATCTCGTCGCAAAACGAGAAGAAGCTCGGGTGGGGCAGGCAGTCGTCCTCGAGAATGATGGCTTCCTCGATGTGTCCGAATGCCCAGTCGAGGCCGCTGGAAACCCGTCGGCCGCACCCAAGGTTCTCCTCCGCTTCATCTCGGAGAACCTCGCACGGCCAGTCGATTCCGGTGTCGATCTGAGAGCGGACTGCGGCAACTTTGGCGGCGTCTTCCGGGTGGTCGGGTCGCGGACCGTCCGCGACGACGAGCAGCCGCGGTGGTTGGGCGGCCCGGATTCGGTCAAGGACCCGGGCGGTGAGTTCCGGGCGGTTGAAGACGAGAAAGATGACGGCGGAGCGCATCGATGGCGCGTCGATGTTACCGTTTCAGGGCCTCGGCGAGGAAGGGCGCGGTGCGGCTCCTTTTGGATTTGGCGACCTGCTCGGGCGTGCCCGCCGCGACGACCTGGCCGCCGGCTTCGCCGGCCTCGGGACCGATGTCGATCACGTAATCGGCCTCCGCGACGACGTCGAGGTGATGCTCGATCACGACAACGGTGCCGCCTTCCTCGACGAGGCGGTGGAGGACGGCGATCAGGTTTGCCACGTCGGCGGTGTGCAGGCCGATGGTCGGCTCCTCGAGCACGTAGAGCGTGGATTTTCCGACGCGGGTGGTGCGGATCACCTCGGCCTTCGCGGTGCTGCGTCGGGCGAGCTGGGTGACGAGCTTGATGCGCTGGGCCTCGCCGCCGCTGAGCGTGGGGCTGGGCTGGCCGAGCGTGAGGTAGCCGAGGCCGGTTTCGACAAGAAGATCGAGCGAGCGCTTGATCTTGGGATTCGCGGCGAAGAATTCCGCGGCCTGCTCGACGGGCATGGCCATGACGTCGCCGATCGACTTCTCGTTGTATTTCACTTCGAGCGTCGGCGGGTTGTAGCGTTTGCCCCCGCACTCCTCGCAGGGCATGTAGGTCGTCGGCAGAAAGTTCATCTCGAGCTTAATGACGCCCTGGCCCATGCAGTTCTCGCAGCGGCCGCCCTCGTTGTTGAACGAGAACCGGCTCGACGTGTAGCCGCGGACGCGTGACTCGGGAATCTGCGCGAAGACGTTGCGAATCTCGTCGAGGACCTTGATGTAGGTCGCGGGCGTGGAGCGCGACGTCTTGCCGATGGGCGACTGATCGACCTCGAGCACGGCGCCGAGCTGCTCGAGACCGGTGATCGCGATGAAGTCGGTGGAGATCGACTTGCTCTTCGACTTGCGCGTGAGGCCGTCGCGGACGGCGGGCACGAGCACGCCGCGGACGAGGGTGCTCTTGCCGGAGCCGGAAATGCCGGACACGACGGTGAGGCGATTGATCGGGATTTTGACGTCCACGCCCTGGAGGTTGTGAAGCGTGGCACCGGTGAGCTCGATCCAGCCGGGTGCGGTCTTGAGATCGCGACGCTTGCCGGAGAGCGGATGCGTCATCGGGGAGCGGAGGTATTTCGCGGTGAGCGATTCCTCGTGCTTCATCACGGTCGCGACGCTGCCTTGCGAAACGATTTGCCCGCCGTTGCGGCCGGCGCGCGGGCCGAGGTCGATGAGGTGGTCGGCGCGACGCATGGTGTCCTCGTCGTGCTCGACGATCACGAGCGAGTTGCCCTTCTTCGAGAGCTGGACGAGGGCGTCGAGCAGGCGGTCGTTGTCGCGCGGATGCAGGCCGATCGTTGGTTCGTCGAGCACGTAGAGCACGCCGCGAAGATTGCTGCCGAGCTGCGCGGCGAGGCGGATGCGCTGCGACTCGCCGCCGGAGAGCGTCTTCGACGAGCGGTCGAGGCTGAGGTAGTCGAGGCCGACTTCGCTGAGGAATTTCAGGCGCTGCTCGATCTCGGCGACGACATCGATCGCGATGGGTTTTTCGGTGGCGGTGAAGCGGAGCTTCCGGATGCGCTCGAGGCCGCGGGCGGCGGACGCGGCGGTGAAGTCGGTGATCGGGTGGCCCTTCACGCGGACGGCGCGGGCGTTCACGTTGATCCGCGCGCCGAGGCAGAGGGCGCACGTTTCGGATTCACCCTCCTCGAGGTCCTCGAATTTTTTCTCTTCTGCGAGGTCGGCCTCGAGCTGGCTGTCGAATTCCTCGGACTTCTCGGTGTGGCGCCAGACCTCGCCGAAGCCGCGGCAATGCTCGCACCAGCCGTGCGGCGAGTTGAACGAGAACATGCGCGGGTCGAGCTCCTCGAAGGCGCGCTCGCAACTCGGGCAGTTCATCGCCGTGCTGAGGATGTGCGACTTCTTCTTCGCGTCGACGATGCGCGCGGTGCCCTTTCCGGCGGTGACCGCGGCGCGGACGAGCTTCGGAATCTCGGTCGCGTTCGCGGCGGAAATTTCGCCAAGGTAGACGTCGATCGTGTGTTCCTTGAAGCGCTCGAGTTTCTGGAAGGTGTCGACGGGCGTGAGTTTGCCGTCCACGAGCAGCGTCGTGTAGCCCTGGCGCGCTGCCCAGCGGGCGACCTCGGTGTGGAAGCCCTTGCGGGCCTTCACGAGCGGGGCGAAGAGCCTGACCGGGCCTTTCGCGACGAGCGCCTCGACGTGACTGATGATCGCGCTGACGGTCTGCGTCTCCACGGGCACGTCGCAGTCCGGACAATATTGCGTGCCGAGCTTCGAGAAGAGCAGGCGGAGGAAGTGGTAGACCTCGGTGACGGTGGCGACGGTGGACTTGCCGCCGCCGCGGGTGACGCGCTGTTCGATCGCGACGCTGGGCGGCAGGCCCTCGATGGAATCGACCTCGGGTTTCTCGAGCTGATCGACGAACTGCCGCGCGTAGGGCGACATGCTGTCGAGGAACCGGCGCTGGCCCTCGGCGAAGAGGATGTCGAACGCGAGCGTGGACTTGCCCGAGCCACTCATGCCGGTGATGACGACGACCTTGTCGCGTGGAATGTCGATCGAGATGTTCTTGAGGTTGTGCTCGCGGGCGCCGCGAATGCTGATCGCCTCCTTCGCGGCGGCGCCGTTCCTGAGGGCGAGCTGGTAGCTGAGCGGCGCCTCCTCGACGCGGCCGACGGCGCCCTTGAGCGCCTCGGCGAGGAAGCGGCCGGTGTGGGACTCCGCGACCTGCGCGACCTGCTCGGGGGTGCCCTCGGCGATGAGGAGGCCGCCTTCGTCGCCGGCGTCGGGGCCAAGGTCGACGATCCAGTCGGCGGATTTGATGACCTCGAGGTTGTGCTCGATGACGATGAGGCTGTTGCCTTCGTCGACAAGGCGCTGGAAGACCTGGAGGAGCTGCGCGACATCGTCGATGTGCAGGCCGGTGGTGGGCTCGTCGAAGATGAGCAGCGCCTCGGTGCCGCGCTTCTCGACGAGGTGGTTCACCAGTTTCAGGCGCTGGGATTCACCGCCGGAGAGAATGTTCAGCGGCTGGCCGAGGCGCAGGTATTCGAGGCCGACATCGGCCATGAGCTGGAGCGGGCGGGTGATCTCGTCTTTGCGTTCCTTGCCCGTGAAGAACTCGATCGCCTCGCGGACGGTCATTTCCAGCACGTCGTGAATCGACTTGTCGGCGATCTGGATCTTGAGGACGTGCGCCTGGTAGCGCCGGCCTTCGCACTCGGGGCAGCGGAGGAAGAGGTCGCTGAGGAACTGCATCTCGACCTTCTCGAAGCCGAGGCCGGCGCAGCGTTCGCAGCGGCCATTGCCGGAATTGAACGAGAACGAGCTGGCGGTGAGGCCGGCGGAGGTGGCGTCGTCCGTGGCCGCGAAGAGCGCGCGGATGCCGTCGAACGCGCCGATGTAAACGGCGGGCGTCGAGCGCGGGCTGCGCGCGATGGACGACTGGTCGACCATCACGATCTCCTCGATGTCCTCGCCGCCATCGATGCCGGCGACGCGGCCGGCGGGATCAAGGTCGTCGCCCTCGCTGCCGACGAGGTTCTTGTAGAGGACGTTGTGGATGAGCGTGGACTTGCCGGAGCCGGAGACGCCGGTGACGCAGCAGAACACGCCGAGCGGAATGCGGACGTCGAGGTCGTGCAGGTTGTGATGCTCGATGCCGGTGAGTTCGATGAATTCCAGGGGCTCGCGGCGATCCTCGGGAATCGGGATCGATTTCCTGCCGTGGAGATACGCGCCGGTGAGGGTATCGCTCCCGAGTTCCGCGAGCGGGCCGCTGTAGGTGAGCTCGCCGCCAAGGTTGCCACGGCCGGGGCCGATGTCCACGAGATGGTCGGCGGCGCGCATGATGGCCTCCTCGTGCTCGACGACGAGGAGGGTGTTTCCCTTGTCGCGGAGCGCGCGCATGACGGCGAGCAGCCGCTGGGTGTCGCGCGGATGCAGGCCGACGCTGGGTTCGTCCATGACGAAGAGCGCGTTCACGAGCGACGCGCCGAGGCAGGTCGTGAGGTTGACGCGGGCGATTTCGCCGCCGCTGAGCGTGCGGGTGGGGCGATCGAGCGAGAGGTAGCCGAGGCCGACGGATTCCAGGTAGCGGAGGCGGGAGGCGATCTGCTCGCGCACGAGCACGGCGCTGGCGTCGCCGGGCGGCATATCGGTGGCGTCGAAGATTTCTCCGAGCCGCTTCACCGGCAGGGCGGCGAGTTCGGGAAGCGTGAGGTGCGCGGGTTCGAGGCGGAAGTTCAGCGTCTCGGGCTGGAACCGCCCGCCGTTGCACGTTGGGCATGGCTGGTAGCTGCGGTAGCGCGAGAGCAGCACGCGGATGTGCATCTTGTAGGTGCGCGCCTCGAGCCAGGCAAAGTAACCCTTCACGCCATACCAGCCGTCGGATTCCGCGAGATCGTCGGAGCTGAGGTCGACGCTGGCGTCGCCGTCGATCACCCAGCGCTGGTCCGCTTCGGGCAGGTCGCGGAAAGGCGCGTAGACGTCGATGTCGCGGCGATCGGCGGCCTTCATGAGGTCGGCCTGGCATTCGCGCGAGTGGCCGCTTTGGAAGGGCTTGATGACGCCGTCCGCGAGGCTGAGCGAGGGATCGGGCATCACCCGGGCGTAGTCGATGCCGATGATGCGACCGAAGCCGCGGCAATCCGGGCAGGCGCCGAGCGGGTTGTTGAACGTGAACAGGCCGGGCGACGGCGGGCGGATCGAAATGTCGCAGTGCGCGCAATGCCAGCCCGAGGAATACGGGGTCTGCGTCCTCGATCTGGCGTCGAGAATTTCCAGTTTCCCCTGGCCGAGGCGGAGAGCGTGCTCGATGGCCTCGCTGAGGCGGGCAAGGTTTGCGTCGGTGACTTCGAGGCGATCCTGGATGACGGGGATGATGCCCGGCAGCGCGGCGCGGGTGGGCGGTTCGTCGGTGCGGACGATCTCGCCGTAGAGCAGCACGCGGAGGAAGCCCTGCTGCTGGAGAAACGCGTAGAAATCGGCCGGCGCGGTGCCGGCGGGGACGGGCACGCCGAAGGTGACGAGCACGGACTGGCCGGCGAAGTCGCGCATCACGTGCGTGACGATGGATTGCGCCGTCTCGGGCCGCACCGGGCGGGCGCAGCTCGGGCACGTCGCCTTTGCGGTGCGCGAGAAGAAGAGCTTCAGGTAGTCGTTGATCTCGGTGATCGTGCCGACGGTCGAGCGGGTCGAGCGGACGTTGTTCGACTGCTCGATGGCGATGGCGGGCGGGATGCCCTCGATGGATTCGGCCTGCGGCTTGTCCATGCGGTCGAGGAATTGCCGCGTGTAGGGGCTGAACGTCTCGACGTAGCGGCGCTGGCCCTCGGCGTAAATCGTGTCGAACGCGAGGCTGGATTTTCCCGAGCCACTGGGGCCGGTGACGACGATGAACCGGCCCAGCGGCAGGTCGAGGTCGATTCCCTTGAGGTTGTTTTGGCGGGCGCCGCGAACGCGGATGAACTTCGACACGCGTTACTCTACGACACGAATCAAGCGGCGGAAGCAGTTTCCGGCTTCATGCCGTCGGTGCGCATGAGCACGCGCTGCCGCATGATCTTGCCCGCCTTGAATTTCACGGTGGCGCGGGCGGGGATGACGACGTCTTTTTCGGGTTTGTTGGGGTTGCGGCCCACGCGGGATTTCGTGAGGCGCACTTCGAAGACGCCAAAGTTGCGCAACTCGACGTTCTGACCCTCGGCCAGTGCGTCGGTGATGTAATCGAGCGTCTTCTGCAGGACGTCGAAGACATCCTGCTGCACGAGCCCGGTTTCATTGCTGATTCGGACGACCAGATCCCTTTTCGTCAAATTTCCCATATCTGCACCTTGTTCGGGAGTCAGAGAGCAGAAATCGGACCTGCCGGCAAACTCATTTCAATATGCGGCCGGTTTGCGCAAGGATTTGATGGAGAATCTCTAATTGGGGGGCGTGGTTTTTGTCGAGTTCCGCCGAAACGGTCGTCAGACGCGCGGTCCAGTTCTGGTCGCCGATCGCGCCGGGCACGTTGAAGCGGTCTTCGGTGCCCAGAATGTCGGTGATCATGGGGATCGCGAGCCAGGAGTTCGAGGCCATGAGGCCGCGCATCGTGATGGCGAGCAGCGCGTCGTCGAAGGGCCGGGGCTCCATCGGCTTCTCGCCGCAGAAGACGAGCAGGGCGTTCATTTCCTCCCGGGCGCGGTTGCGTTCCCATTCCCCCGGCGACCGGGTGAGGGCGAACCAGGCATTCCAAAAGGTGTGGACGGGCGGGTGATCGTGGGTGGCGTAGGTCGCGAGCGAGAGGCGGGCGTAATCCTTTCCCGGAGTCAGGTTCGGTGCGCCATCGTAGGGGCGCTCCCACTGGGGAATCTTGAATCCGGGGACCTCGAGGCGCTCGAGAACGGGACGGACGTAGGGCGGCACGGTGCCGAGATCCTCCGCGATGAGTCTCGGGGCTTCGATTTCCTCGAGGAAAATGCGGTAGAGAATCTCGCCGTGGCGGCAGTTCGCCTCGCAGTTTTCCGGCGTGGAGTCGTCGCGCGGCATGAACCCGGGCAGAAGGCCCCCGGTGAGGGCCTTCGCCTGCTCCTCGGTGAGATCGAGGAATTCGGCGTTGCGTTGCGGCGGCCAGGGAAAGCTGTAGATGCGGAAAAATCCGAGCGCGTGATCGACGCGAATGAGGTCGAACAGCGCGACCATTGCGCGCAGGCGACGGCGCCACCACGCGAAGTTATCCCGCGACATGGCCTGCCAGTCGTAAAGCGGGAAGCCCCAGTTCTGGCCCCATTTCGCGGTGAAGGGATCGCTGGCGAAGACGCCCTCCGGCGGCGCGCCGCACGAGCGGGTGAGGTCGAAGACTTCCGGCTCGCTCCAGACGTCCGCACTGTAAACGCTCACGCCGACCGGCACGTCGCCCATGAGCGAGACGCCGAGTTTCGCGCAAAAATCCCGCGCGGCGGTCCACTGCGAGAAGGCGATCCATTGCACGTAGCTGTGGAAGTCGACGAGGCGCTCGACCTCGGCGCGGAGATCGTCGGATTGCGCCTCCAGCCAGGCTGTTGCGCCGGGCAGGGTGCGCTGTTCCTCGGGCCAGAGCTCGAAGACCTCGGACTCGTCGTGCAAGGTGACGAGCGCGCGGAAGAACGCGTAGGGGGCCAGCCATTCCTCGTGTTCGGAGACAAATTCGTCGAAGGCGGCGACGCGGTCGGCGTCGGATTTCTCGCGGAAATTCGTGTGCGCGGCGGCGAGCAGGGCGCGCTTGAGTTTCTTCACCTCGGCGTAGCGCACGGAACCGGCCCGGAGCGTCTCGAGATCGAACTCGGCGGTGATGCTCTTGAAATCGCGCTTCCGCAGATCGGGCAATTCGTCGGGAAAAGTCGCGATGGTCGTCGGGTCGAGCGCCATCGAGCTGATGATGTTGTAGGGGCTGTTGTCCGCGCCGGATTCGTTCACCGGGAGGATCTGCACGACCCGCAATCCGTGGCCGGCGGCCCATGTGGCAAACTCGCGGAGGGCCAGAGTGTCGCCGACCCCGAGATCCTGGGAGCCACGAAGGGCAAAAACGGGTGCGAGAACGCCAGCAATGCGGTGGTCGGGATGCAGCACGGTTGGTTACCTAGCCGGAACCCATTCCGTCGGCAAGGGCGGAGCCCATATCAGAGAAAATCCCGCTTTCCGGCTTTGCGTTTCCGCCGGCCTGCGAGAATATTTCGCCTCGCATGTCGAAACATCGCCACCTGATCGTTCAGCCGGACGACGGCACCGCCCCGGTCATTGCCTTTATCACCCGAGCTCGCGAGTCGTTGCTCATCAAGCAGTTCACGTTCACCGAGCCGGAGATTCAGCAGGCGGTGATCGATCGCCACAAGGCCGGCGTGGCCGTGCGCGTGATGTTGAATGCGCAGCGCTCGTCGGGCACCCGCGCCAACGACGAGACGTTCGAGCTGCTCAAGGCGGCCGGCGTGCCCGTGCAGTGGAGCAGTCCGCATTTTGTCGTCACGCACGAGAAGTCGATCGTCGTGGACGAGAAGGTGGCGCTCATTGCGACCTTCAACCTCTGCGAGAAATATTTCACTCTCACGCGCGATTACGGCGTGATCGTCGACCTGCCGTCGAAGGTCGCGCAGGTCGTCGAGGGCTTCAATGCCGACTGGGAGCATCGCAAATGGCTGCCGGACGAGGATACCGGCCTGCTGTGGAGCAATAACAACTCGCGGCTGCTCATGTCGGAGTTCATCGATCGCGCGGAGAAGACGCTCGAGATCCAGCACCCGAAATTTGTCGACGCGACCGTCACCGAGCGCATCGCCGCGGCGGCCCAGCGCGGCGTGCACGTGCGCGTGCTCTGCGGCGGCAAGCACGGCATCAGCGAATGGGACATTCTCGACACGTTTTCCTCGCTGCGCCTGCTCCATTACATGGGCGTGAAGGTGCACAAGCAGAAGAACCTCCGGCTCCACGCAAAGCTCATCATCGTCGATGGCGAGCATGCGCTGGTCGGGTCGATGAACATCGATCGCAGCGCTTTCGACCTGCGGCGCGAGCTCGGAACGACAATCGCGGATATCGAGATCATCGAGCAACTTTCGACCGTCTTCGAGGACGACTGGGACCACTCGCACCGCTACGAGACGCCGGATCCGCTGCAGGCGCTGCATCATCACGAGGACGACTTCCCGCACGATCCCGACCTGCACCATGAGTGAGGAGGCGTCTGCGCCCGATGCCATCAAGCCACCGGGGCTGCTCGAGCTGGCGCTGACGTTCAACAAGATCGCGATCGCGAGCTTCGGCGGCGGGCTTTCGGCCTGGTCGCGCGAGGTGGTGGTGGTCGAGCGGAAATGGATGACGGAGGAGGAATTCCTCAGCGCGCTCACGATCTGCCGGATCCTGCCCGGGGCGAATCAGGTGAATCTCGCCGTCTTCGTGGGGGTGAAATTTCACGGCATCCTCGGCGCGATCGCGGCCACGATCGGGCTGACCTTCGTGCCGGTGCTCATCGTGCTCGGGATGGGCTGGTTTTACTTCACCTACAGCAAGGTGCCGGCGATGAAATCCATTCTGCACGGCATGACCGCGGCTGCGGTGGCGATGACGCTGTCGATGGCCTTCAAGACGGGTAGGAAATGCCTGGGGTCGCCGGTGGCCATCGGGCTCTTCCTCGCGATTTTTGTGCTGAGCGCGATCCTGCGATTTCCGCTCTGGGCTTCGCTGGCGATCTGCGGCCCGATCGCGCTGTGGTGGGGCTGGCCGCGCGCCCGTGCAAAGGAGGCGGCATGAGCGTGAATACGCTACTGCGGCTGATCCTGGTCTTCGGCTCGCTCTCGGCCCTCTCGATCGGCGGCGGCAACACCGTGCTGCCGCAGATGCACTTGGATGCGGTGCGGAATTACCACTGGATCACCGATCGGCAGTTTGCGGATCTCTTCGCGATCTCGCAGGCGGCGCCGGGGCCGAGCATTCTCATCGTCACGCTGATCGGCTACGCCGCGGCGGGCTGGGGCGGCGCGCTGGTGGCCACGATCGCGATGATCGTGCCGGCGGGCGCGCTGGTCTATTTCGCGGCGCGATTCTGGAACAGCGCGAAGGAAGCCGCGTGGCGGCACGCCGTCGAGAAGGGCTTTGCGCCGCTCACGGTCGGCCTCGTGCTCGCGAGCGGCGTGATCGTCGCGAAATCGGCGGACCACGGCTATCGCCAGTGGGCGCTCACGGCGGTGGCGACGGTAATTTTCACCTGCACGAAGACGAATCCCCTGATTGTCGTGGGCGTGGCGGGAGTGCTCGGCTGGCTCGGCTGGGTTTGATACGACCGCCCGGTGGTGCGGGTGCGAATTCCTTCCGAAATATGCTCAAGACCATCGGAATCATTCTTGTCGTGATCGGAATCGGCGTGCTTGTCGTGCCCAGCATCTCGTTCACCAAAAAGGAAAAGGTCCTCGACCTCGGCCCGATTCAGGCCACCGCGGAGAAGAAGGAGACGATCCCGCTTTCCCCGATCCTCGGCGTATCGGCTCTCGTGGTCGGCGCGGGATTGCTCGTGGTCGGCGCGACGAAAAAGGCCTGATCGACGCTCAGCGCGCACCGGGCAGCCGGTAGATCGTGAAGTTTTCCGCCCGCGCCTCGATCGGCAGTTCGAGTGCCCAGCGTTTGCGGGAATCGGGGTAGCGCGCTTCTTCGGGAGCGCCCCAGAAGAGGTAGCTCACGCCGAGGCGCTTCGCGTTTTCCTGCCAGCCAGGGCCGGCATTCATGAGGTTGTCGAGCTCGGCCATCTTTGGCTGGTAATTCAGGCCGTGACTCCAAAGGTGGCCGTCGTAACCGAGGGCGACCTTGCGGCCGAGCAGGATGAGCGGGTGCCAGAACTCCGGTGCGCAGGCGAAGCGCTCCTCGGCCGGAACCTGCGCTGCCGCGCTGGCGGTCGCATTGACGAGTGGGAGGTCCACGAGTTTGTAGCCGTGGCGGCCGTCGAGTCCCGCCGTGAGCGAGAGGGCGCCGGTGAAGAAGAGGGCAAGGCAAAGGACGGCTCGCGGCACGAGGGGAACGGGCTTCAGGATCACCGTCCAGATGCCCGGGGCGACGGCAAGCCAGCACCAGAGCAGGATTTTCGTGTTGTCCCACGGCCAGACGGCGAAGGAGACGAAGGCGCACACGACAAACATCGCGATCGCGGGCAGGACGAGGGCGAGTTGCTCACGGGCCCGCCGGATGGAGGCGACGACGACGAGCGCGATGGCCAGCAGAAGATAGATGCCGAAGTTCGACAGCCAGAACCAGACGATGGCCGCCACGCTGCGGGCGTCGTGCATCCAGGGCGGTTGCAGCCAGCCGGCGAGCCAGTGGACGCCGCCGGTCGCCGCGAACC
>DATCRI010000045.1 GCA_036569045.1 Chthoniobacterales bacterium
GCACAAGGGCCCCGAGAAGCCCCGCGCCCGCCACTACCTCGGCGTCGCCGAGTAGCCGTTACGCCGGCCGCTTCATCTCGAATCGGTCGTCCGTGCGCGCATACCAGTTCGGGCTCGCCATGCGCCCGATCGGGTGAAAAAGCTCACTGCGAATCCGCAGCGTTTCGGGATCGAAAAGCTCGTCCCGCACATGCACGCGCTTCACGAGCCCGATCACCAGGCGATTCCCGCCGATCTCGAGCGTGCCCCACTCCACGCACTCCAGGCTGGCCGGCGCCTCGGCGATGCGCGGCGGTTTCACGAGCGTCGAGGACGCCACCGTGAGGGCCGCGGCCCGCAATTCGTCCTCGCCGTAGGGCAGCGACGCCGCGGTGAGATTCATCGCCTCGGCCACGCTCGCGTCCACGAGATTCACGACAAACTCATGCGTCGCGCGAACGTTGCGCGCGGTGTCCTTCGGCCCACCCTCGGGTCGATCGCCCGGACAAAAACCGACGATCGGAGGATTCGCGCCCAGCACGTTGAAAAAGCTGAACGGCGCCGCGTTCACCCGGCCGTCGGGGCTGAGCGTCGTCACCCAGGCGATCGGTCGCGGGGTCACGAGGGAAGAAAGAATTGCGTAGGCCCGCTCGGCGTGGGCGCCTTCGAGGTCGAGTTCCATGGTCGCGAAAGCTAGCAGATCGGCGTCGACGGACAGCGAGATTCTGCACGCCCGGGCGGCCCGCATTTGTTAGCAATCGACCATGAAGCCGTGGATCACCCTCGCCATCGTCTCGATGATCTTTGCCGGCGCGACCTCCACGATCGCGAAGCTGGGCCTCGTCGGCATCTCCGGAGAACTCGGTCTCGCGGTGCGCACCGTCGTCGTCTTCGCGCTCGTGCTCGTCTTCGCCGCCGCCACCGTGCCGCCCGCGCAGGTCGCTTCGCTCACCGCAACGAACTGGCTCTGGCTCAGCCTCTCGGGCCTGACCACCGCCCTTTCCTGGATCTTCTACTACAAGGCGCTCAAGGACGGCGAAGTCTCCACCATCGCCCTCATCGACAAGGGCAGCATCCTCGTCGCCATCGTCCTGGCCTGCCTCATCCTCAAGGAACAGATCACGCCGCGTATGATTGTCGGCGGCCTGCTCATGCTTGCCGGCATCGTGATCATCGCGAAGAAGTGACGCTCCGCCCGGAACTTCGTTGCACTTTGAACGCACCGCACCGAGGAGTGGTCCCTACCCCATGCCCAAACGCTTCTCCGCCCTCCTTCTGACGATCGCCGCATTTGCCACGGCGGGCTGCAGCTCGCTCGAGATGCCCGGCTCGGCGCGCTACTTTTCGAATCAGCCCGGTGGGCTCCCGTTTTTCAAGGTCTCCTCCGGCCTCGGCGGACCGGCCCTGGCCGTCCAGAAGTCGGATGGCACGTGGTCGAAACCTCATGCCATGAAACCGATCGGCCCCGGCGAGCCTCCGCTCAGCACCACGCCCGGGCTCCCCGAACTCGTCGAGTCCGCTCACAAGGTCGACAACTTCGTCCTTCTCGAGTTCAAGGCCGACGCGAAGCTCCACGGCCAGCCCGTCCCGTCGCACTACTTCCTGCTGCCCGGCGGTTTTGCCTATCTGGTGCAGCCGAACGCCCGCTGAATTATCCGTCGATCGCCCCCGGCCCCTTCCCTCCGGATTGCTCCGCCGCCGAGTCGGCGAGGTCGCTGAGATGCAGGTCGATCGCCCGCACGGATTGCGCGATCTCCAGCAGGCAGAAGAGCAGCGAGCCGATCATGGAAACGAGGCTGATCGAGAAGATCACCAGCGCGACGGTCGACAGCCCGAGGAAGATGGCGACCATGCACACCGTGCAGAGCAGGAGGCCTGAAACGCCGAAAAACTGCATGTTCCGCACGAGCTTCATCCGCCACCGCAGGCTCTCGATCTGCGCGAGGTAGCCGCGGTGGCGATCCGGCCCCGATCGGTATTGCGTGTGCAGTTGGCGGATCACCGAGGCCAATGCGAGATGGCGATTCGTGTAAGCCAGCATCAGCAACGACAGCGCCGGAAAGAGCAACGCGGGCGTGGAGATTTCGAGTGTCATCGGCGCAGATCGGACGGTTCTCGGCAAATCTAGTCGGGCCCGCAGGCGGGGTCCACATCGCTTCCACGACGATTCAGCAATTTCGGTCGCAAGCTGCTTCCTACTGCCGGGGCGAAAAGTCGCTCGGATCGGTTGGCAGCTTCGGGGCCGGGGCTGGATCGACCGCTCGCGCCGGCGGCGGCAACTTTTCCCTCGTTTCGGCGGGCAGCCGTTGCGCGATCGTTTCCAGATTTTTGGCGATGCGTTCGTGAGCGCGGACGAATCGAATGACCATGACGACCGCGAAGGCAAGAACGCCCATCGCGAGGAGCAGCCAGAGAATGCCGAAGATCAGCGGCAGCAGAAAAATCGCGAATGGCGCGGAATCGATGGTGTTCATGGCTCGTGTCAGAATGTGCGGAAGCGGTCGGAAATCAATCGGGAAGCCCGGTATTTCACTGGCCCGCTCATCCCCGATGCGAAGCGAGATTTCTTACCACGCCTCCTGGCAAACTCCACCTGCGACTGAGCGGCGCTCAATCCCCCTCCCGGCCGGGTCGTTCGGTCGAGGGCGCAAAAGCGTCCGCCCGCTCGGGCTCGATCGGACGAATCTCGTAGGAGAGGCCGTAGTTCAGGCAGGGATTCTGCGCGGCCAGATCCGCGGCCTCCTCCAGGCTCGTCGCCTGGATGAACCAGAAACCGCCGATGACCTCCTTCGTCTCGATGAAGGGGCCGTCGGTGAGAACTCCCGTTCGCGTCACCAGTCGAGTCTCCGGCTTCAGCCGCTGCCCGGGACGCATTCGCCCCTCTGCGACGAGCCGTTCGAGCCATTCATAAAACTGATCGATGGCGATCTGGATATCCGCCGGAGCGGCGTCGGCGTCCCATTGACCACGGGAAATGACGAGGAATTCGGAACGGGATGCAGGATCACTCATGGTTCGAAAGTCACCGGATGAAGTTTGTTCAGAAAGTCGCGAATGCGGCCCCAGTCGCCCCGGGCGGTGGCCACAGCCACGTAGCCATCGGGCCGCACGAGCCACAGCCCGCCCGGGATAAAAGGCGGGCGAACCTTGTCGTTCACGAGAATCGCGTAGTCCTCCCGCACGCTCGTCGCGTCGGCATCTCCCGGGGCCACGTCCGCGAAGAGCACGAATCGCGGATCGTCCCCCGCTCCCACCGGGGATTCACCCGAGCGAATCGGTGCGCGCTGTCCCGCGCGCGGGCCGTCGTGAATCTCCGCGCCGTGGACGCTAAGCGGGCTGCCAGGATAACCGATCGAAAGTTCGCTCATCGCGTCCGCGAGCGCGTGCCGCACGGGTGACAGGCCGAAAACGAGCGAGGCGATCTGATTGCGGATCGCCTGCTTCAGGCCGCCCTTCAGCGTTGCCATCATCGTCACGCGCCCCGCCCCCTCGAGCACCTGCTCGCCCACCGCACTGCGCTCCGGACTGTAGCTCTCGAGCAGGCTCGAAGGCTCGGCTCGCCCGCGAATGACGAGCGCCAGCTTCCACGCGAGATTGAACGCGTCCTGCATGCCGGTGTTCATCCCCTGCCCGCCGGCGGGGCTGTGAATGTGGGCCGCGTCGCCGGCGAGAAACACGCGACCGGCGCGGTATTCGGCGACCTTGCGCTCGTTGATGCGAAAGGAGGCGAGCCACACGGGATCGCTCGCGACAAGGGTGCCGGGGCCCCGTTGATCGAGCACGGCCTGCACCTCTCCGAGCGCGGGATCCGGCCGCTTCCCACCCTCCTCGCACACGCCCACGTCGGCCACCACGCGAAAGCGGGTGCCGCCGATCGGAAAAATCGCGAGCACGCCCTCCGCGTGCCAGAGGATCCGAATTTCGCCCGGATCGGGCACTCCCTGCAGGTGCACATCCGCCAGGATCCAGTCGCTGCTGAGCGTGTTCCCGAGAAATTCCATGCCGAGCGTGTGTCGCACGGTGCTGTGCGCGCCGTCGCAGCCCACCAGCCACGCCGCCTCCACGATCTCTTCCCGACCATCCGCATGCCTCAGCGTCGCCCGCACGCCCTCGCGCGCATCGGAAAATTCCGCGAGCTCGACGGTGCGCTCCACGCGGACGCCCAGACGATTTGCCTGCTCTTCGAGCAGTCGCTCGGTCTCGGATTGCGGCAGCATGAGCGCGAAGGGATATGGCGAATCCACGTCATCAAACTCGACGTGCGCGATTTCGCGATTTCCGGCGGTCACTCGTGCGCTCGTTGCGCGAAAGCCGGCTGCGAGAAACTCCGGGGTGCATCCGGTCCGGTCCAGCAGCTCGAGCGTGCGGCTCCAGATCACCAGCGCCTTCGACTTATCCGTGCGCTGCGCGGCTTTCTCGACGATTCGCACGGTGACGCCGTAACGCGCCAGCTCCATGGCCATCGTCAGCCCCACTGGCCCGGCCCCGACTACCAGCACATCCGTCGTCATGGCCTCCGACGCTACGCCGCCGGCCCCGAAAAGCCAGTCTGCTCGCTCGTGCCGACGTTACAAATCCGGCGACTTGCGAGCCGACGCCGGCCTGGTCTCGTCATCCTTGGAGCGTTCCTTCGCCGGTTCCCTTTCGGATTCCCCGGGGGCGGCCCGGCTCAACCCGGGGATGCGGGCGTAGCCGATGAAAACGCTGCCGGGGCTGGGCGACGGGCCGTCGCCCGGCTTCGGTTTGAGCTTCGGAATCGTGAAGTCGAAGACGCTCACGCCCCACATTTTGCGACCATCGAAGCTCCGCCCGTCGCTCGCTCCGAACATCACCTGCCGGCCGTCGCTCTCGAGTTCGCCGAGATAGATCATCGTGTGGGTGACCGGCGGATCGTTCTTCGTCGCGTAGGTGCCAGTCCAGAAAAGCAGGTCGCCGGGGCGCAGGTCGTCGAGTTCGAAGCTCTCCTTGCTCCGGCTGACGACCGGCTCGAAATTGTCCGCCTTGCGCGCCCAGACGTATTGCTCGCTCGCGGTGCGCGGCACGTCGTCGATCCCCACCGAACGCAGGAGATGGAAGATCGTCCCGGAGCAATCCATCCCGCCCGCCGATGGATCGGACGAGCCGAAGAGGTAGGTGAGATTCTGCCGCGTGAGCGCGAGCCCTTTCTCGAGGAGGCGCCGGACGGCCGGCGGATTGTCGTCGAAGTCCTTCAATGCCGACGGCTCGATCGACGTGACGATCGCGGACGGCGGAGTGGGCGAGACCTTCGGTGTTGGCTTCGCGGGTTCCGCGTCGGACGATGTTTTTTCTTCCGCAAGACCGACGCTGGCGCAGGCGAGCAGAGCGAGAACGATGAAGTGACAGCGAACCATGCGAAACTCTACGCCGTCGAGCGGCTCGCGAATATCGGGGGAAGCCCCGGTTGGAACTGGAAATAGATGAATGGCTTCGTGCCCACGAACATGAACAAGAGCGCGATGAGGAACGCCACGCCCATCGTTGCGTAGCCGAGCCAGGGATTTGTCACCGGCTGCCCGCCATGCTTTCGGCCGAGGATGAAGGTATCGACGAGCACCGGCAGCACGAGGACCAGCCAGGGAATCGCGGCGCGTGTGAGGTCAGCGTCGGGCCGCAGCCAGAGGACGGCGCGCAGGGCTTCCCCGGTCTGCGCGAAGGTCGTTGCGCGGAAAGGAATCCAGCACAGCAGCACGAAAATCTGGGTCGCCAGCCACGCGGTCACGATCCCGGCCACGGGCGGGATCGGCCAGCGGAGCCCCATGGCCTGATGCGCGCTTCGCCACGCATGCGCAACGACCAGCGCGAGACCGTGCAGGCCGCCCCAGAGAACGAAGTTCCAGCTCGCGCCGTGCCACAGGCCGCCGAGGAGCATCGTGAGCATGAGGTTGCGGTATTGGAAGAGACGCGAACCGCGATTGCCGCCGAGCGAGATGTAGAGGTAGTCGCGCAGCCAGGTGGAGAGCGAGATGTGCCAACGTCGCCAGAAGTCGACGACGGACGTGGCGCGGTAGGGATAGTTGAAGTTGTCGGGCAGCCAGTAGCCAAGCTGGTTCGTAATGCCGATGGCCATGAGCGAATAGCCGGCGAAATCGAAGTAGATCTGGCAGTAGAATCCGAAGGACGCCGCCAGGATCGAGACGTTGTCGTAGGCGCCGAGGTCCGCGTAAACGGGATCGACGAAGACGGCGATGTTGTCGGCGAAGACCGACTTCATGAAGAAGCCGAGGATGAACTTCTGCGTGCCCTCGAGGAACATCGTCGGGTCCCAGCGGCGGGTCTCGCGGAGTTGCCAGAGGAAATCGGTCGCGTGAATGATCGGCCCGGCGACGAGGTGCGGGAAGAACGAGATGTAGAGCGCGATTTTGACGAAATTGCGGTCGGCCTCGAGCTTCCGGCGATGGACGTTGATGAGGTAGGTGAGCGACTGGAAGACGTAGAAGCTCACGCCGACCGGCAGCAGGATGTGCAGCGTGCTCCAGGGCGCATCGATGCCAAATCGCTCCATCGCGACCTTCAGCGAGTCGGCGAAGAAGTTGCAGTATTTGAAGACGAAGAGCAGGCCGAGATTCACCGCACAGGCCGTCGCGAGCAGCGCGCCGCTTCGACGTCCCCTCGCATGGGCCCGCGCCATGGCGAGCGCAAAGCCGTAGGACGATCCGATGACGACGAGCAGCAGCAGGACGAAACGCCAGTCCCAGTAGCCGTAGAAAAACAGGCTGCCGAGCAGGAGAAACGGCTGCCGCCAGCGATCGCCCGGCAGACTCCAATACACGGCGAGCGTGATGAGGAAAAAGAGGGCGAACTGGAGCGTATTGAAAAGCATGTCCGGCTATTTTTTCGGTTCGCCCGAGATGCGCGGCCAATCCGCGGCGATGCGGGCGGCCAGCCAGGCCGTGAAGGTATCCGCTCCGCGCGCATTCAGGTGGGCGGCGTCGCGCCACTGCTCGGGGCCCAGCAACGGGCGGGCCTCGACGCCGCTAATCTGCAGCGTGTCCGCCGGCAACGCGGCGGCAAACTTCGCCTGGTAGAGCGGCTCGAGATCGGCGCGGGCCGGCGGCGCCAGATAGCCGGCGGCGTCCACCCAGCCATCGACGGCATCTTCGAGAGCCTCTCGGCTCGCGTGCCACCAGGGATACGGGAGCTGCGTGGAGTCACTGAGCGCCCGGCGCTTCCCGCCGCGATTCGCTGGCGCCGAGGCGTCGCGGTCCCCGGTGCCATTGGCCGAATACGTTTGGACCGGAACGGCCACGAGCGGAAAGGTGCCGACGCGAAATGCATGGAAGAGGACGTGTTCCGTGACGAGCGGCGCCAGCGCGAGCGCGGCGGGATCGTCGCGGCTGCCCTTGGCCCAGATGGCGCGAAGCATTGGCAGGAAATTCCGCGGCGTGGCATAGCCCACGCTGCGGGCGCTGAAGGCATTCTCCGCAAAGCCGTGGAGCGGGAGGAAATCGTAAACGTAGAGCACCTCGGCGAGAAGGAAGACCCGGGCCTTGCGAAAGACCTTCGCTTCGTCGGAATTGAGCGTGCGAAGGAACTCTCGCAGCATGGCAACGCGTTCGAAGTGATTCGAGCCGCCGGAGGAAATCTGCACGACGCGAGCGGGCAGGCCGCGTTCACGAAGGCGCCGCTCGAGTTCCGCGGGTTTCACGTCCGCGGTGACGGCGCTCGAGCCTTCGATGAGCAGGATGACGTCGGTCTTTTTAAGGCCGTTGGCCCGCAGGCGCGACGATTCCCCGACCATGCGCCGTAGGGCGTCATTACCCGGATAGAATGCAAGCGCCGGCAGTCGGGCGAAGAGAACCGTCGCCGCGATCGCGAGGACGCCCCACAACGCGACCGCGGGCCAGATTCCGCCACGCCCGGCGCGCGCCCGCACGAGACTGACGGCGGCGTAGGCCAGCACGGGAACCGCGACAAGCCAATCCATCAGCGCAGGCCGGCGGCCGTGAATGCGGGGTCGCTGCGGCGGGGATTCGGGACGTCTTCCATGCTGCGCCCGTTATTCCGGAACGCCCCGGAATTGTCAGGCCGGGAATTTCCGGCAGCGGATCACTTCGCTTTCAGGCTGCGAACGAGCGCGGCATGCGAGCGCGGCAGAATGCCGTAGCCATAGCGCTTCACCCAGGCCTTGGTGAACTCCGCGCCAAGAAACAGGATGCCCGTCGCGTAGTAGACCCAGAGCAGGATGATCACGAGCGTGCCGGCCGCCTGATAGCTGGAAGCGACGCTGTTCGAGCCCAGATACCACGCGATCACCGACTTGCCGGCACTGAACAGGAGAGCGGCGAAGAAGGCTCCGGGAAAGACGTCCCGCCAGTGCAACGCGACATCGGGAAGAATCCGGTAAATCATCGCGAAGAGCACGGTCACCATCGCCAGCGAGACGCAAAAATCCACGCCCTTCCAGACGAACGGCGGCATTGGCAATTGCGGCGCCAGGTAGGTGCTCACTCCGGAGACGGCTGCACTCACCGCGAGCGAGACGAGCAGCAGGAAGCCGATGCAGAGCACGAGCGAGAAACTGAGAAGGCGGTCGCGGACGAGGTTGCGCAAAGCCCGCCCGGGCAGCGCGGTTACGCCCCAGATGGAATTCAGCGCGGCCTTGAGCTCCCCGAAAACCGTTGAAGCTCCAAACAACGTGACGCCGAACGCGATCGCGGCGGCCCAGATCCCCTTGCCGTGAACCGGCCCGACTGCGGCGACGGCGGATTGGAGGGACTCCCCCGCACTTTCCCCAACCAGACCGGAAACCTGATCGCTGATCTGCCCCTGCGCGGCCTCCGCCCCGAAGAAAAATCCGACAAGAGCGATGAAGACGACAAGCAGCGGTGCGATCGAAAAAATCGAGTAGTAGGCCAGCGCCGCGCTGAGCCGCGTGGCGTTGTCGGCCGACCAGCCGGCAAAAGTTTCTTTGAGCAGATCCACGAGGGCGACGTTCTTCATGCGAGAGGGGTTCGGCGTCGACGCGTATCGTGGACGGCTCGAGCGGACAGTCAGGGCGATCCCTGATCGCGGAGCCTCGCCAAAGCTGTTAATTGAAGAAGGTCAAATCCGGTGCCTTGGCGACATCTGGCATTTCCCTGGCGCCTGATTTTTCCGTGCGCCCGTCTTCATGAAATCCGACCTGAACGTCCAGCAACTCCCCCGGGAATTTCGGGAGCAGTTGCGGTTGCGGGAAGCAATGCTCGACCACGCGCACGTCATCGTTCGCGATCTCGAGGGACGCATCATCTACTGGAGCGCAACCGACGCGGAGATCTACGGCTGGTCGGCCGAAGAGGCGCTGGGAGCCGTGAGTTTCGAGCTCCTTCATACGGAAATCCCCGAACCTCGCGAAACGCTCGAAAGGATGGCGGATGTGAACGGCCGCTGGGAAGGCGAGATCGTGAACTTCGGCCGCGACGGTCGCCGGCACATTGCAATGACGACGTGGACGGCCCACCGCAACGAAGAGGGGGAACCGGTGGCGTTCATCGAAGTGAACTGCGACATCTCGAAACAAAAGGCGGCCGAGCGCGAATTGCGGGCTCGCGAACGGGATTTTCGCGCCTTCTTTCACCTCAATGGCGTGGGAAACGTCATCGCCGACGCCGTGACGGGCCGGTTCCTCACCGTCAACCAGACCTTCTGCGATCTCACCGGCTACTCCGCCGAGGAATTGTCGCGCCTCTCGTCGTTCGACATCACGCATCCCGAGGACCGCGCGCGCGACGCCATCGGCTGGAGAGAGTCCCAGGCCCGCCATGAAGCCCACTACACCATCGAAAAGCGCTACGTGCGCCGGGACGGCCGGACCATATGGGTCTCAGTCACCTCCACGATGATCGGTGACGAAACGGGCGAACCGCTTTACGCGGTCGGCGTCATCATCGACGTCACCTCCCGCCACGAAGCCCTGAAAGAAATCGGCAACGCCCGGGCGGATCTCGAGCGACGCGTCGCCGAACGCACTGCGGCCCTGGGCGTCGCCAATGCCGAGCTCGACCAGATGAGCAAGAAATTCAAAACGCTCATCGATGCCTCGCCGGCCGCCGTCATCGCTCTCGATCGCGCCGACCACATCGAAATCTGGAATCCCGAGGCCGAGGTGCTTTTCGGCCTCACCAGTAGGGAGGTCCACGGCCGGCACCTGCTCGATCTCCCGCTCTCCTGGGAATCCCCCGAAACCCTCGCAAATCTTCTCGCCACCACCGGCAACCGCCACGCCAGCGTTCGCCTGCACGCGCTCCGCGACCGCACCCTCGACCTCAGCATCTGGATTGCCGCCTATCCCGATGGCGATGGTGATGCCGGCGGCCACGTGTTGCTTCTGCTCGACGAGACCGAGAAACTTTTCCTCGAGCACGCCATGCTCCAGGCTGGCGAGCGCGAGCAGCGCCGGATCGGCCAGGAGCTCCACGACCACCTCGCCCAGCAGCTCCTTGGGGCAGCCTTTGGCACGCAGGCGCTCTTCAAGGAATTGCAGCGCTCCGGCTCTCCCACCGCGGACCAGGCCGGCGACATCGCGCGCCTCATTAACGACTCCGTGCAGGACGCCCGAGACCTTGCACGAGGCATCAATCCCATCGAAATCGATTCCGCCGGGCTGATGTCCGCCCTTCAGGAACTCGCCGAAAGGACGCGCGCCGGCGCCCACATCGAGCTGCGCTGCGACCCGCCCGTCCTCGTCTCGAGCCCCGATGTCGCCCTCCACATTTTCCGCATCGCCCAGGAGGCCGTGAACAACGCCCTGCGTCACGCCCGCGCCACCCGCATTCTCATCGACCTCTCCGAAAATCACGGCCTCGCGACCCTTCGGGTCAGCGATAACGGCGCCGCCTCGTCGGAAGAAACCGCCCCCGACGCCGTTGTGGGAATCGGAATCATGAAATACCGTGCCCAAGCCATCCGAGGCGAATTGTCCGTCGAGACCATCGAAGGCACCGGCACCACCATCACCTGCACTTTTCCCAACCCCTCTTAATAGCAACCCATGCCGAAACCCGCCGCCGAATCCCCCGCTCCGCCGACCAAGAGTCGCGTCCTCATCATCGACGACCATCCGATGTTCCGACACGGCATCTCGGCGATGATCAATGCCGAGTCCGATCTGGAAGTCTGCGGCGAAGCTGGCACCGCCCCCGCCGCGCTCGAGGCCATGCGCCGCCTCCAGCCAAACATCGCGCTCGTCGACATTTCCATGCCCGGCACAAACGGCATCGAACTCCTGAAGTCGATGAAAGCCGAGTCACCCAAGCTCCCGATGCTCGTTGTCTCCATGCACGACGAATCGCTCTACGCACTACGCGCCCTCCGCGCCGGTGCGCTCGGCTACGTCATGAAAGCCGAGGCGCTCGACTCCATTCTCACCGCCATTCGCAAGGTCCTCGGGGGCGAACCCTACCTCAGCCCGAAATTCAGCGAGCGGCTCGTCTTCAAGGCGATCAAATCCATCGACGAGGGCCTCGGCTCTCCCGTCGATAAACTCTCCGACCGCGAACTCGAGGTGCTCAACCTCATGGGCCGCGGCTTTGGCGCGCAGGACATCGCGAACGAACTTCACCTCAGCGTGAAGACGATCGAGACCCACCGCGCCCACATCAAGGAGAAGCTCGGCTTCCACGACTCGAAGGAGATGGTGCGTTTCGCCATCGAGTGGGTCGCGCAACAGCACGCGTAGACAAAAAAGACGCCGCCTTCCAGGGGAAGCGGCGTCCTCAAAGTCGAACGGGATTTTCGTCTCTACAGAATCTTGTCCTTCGATCCACCGATCGCGAGCGAGAGCTTGCGCAGGCCGAGTTCGATGCGGGTTTTCACGGTGCCGAGTGGCGTGTGGGTGATCGAGGCGATCTCCCGCTGGCTGCGTCCCTCGAGATACGCGAGGCAGATCGCTTCGCGCTGATTATCGGGAAGGAGATCCAGCTGGCGGTCGATCAACTGGCGGACGTCGGACTGTTGCGCCTGGTATTCCACGGGATGCGTCTGGTCGATGTCCTTGTCCGGATGCCGGCTCACGACCTCGAAACGATCGGTCGCCCGGCGATACGCGCAGGTCTGGCGGACGCGGTCGATCGCCCGGCGGCGCGCCACGGTGGAAAGCCAGCTCAGCAGCTTGCCGCGCTCCGGGGAATAATGCTCGGCCCGGTCCCAGACCTGCATGAACACGTCCTGCAGAACGTCCTCAGCCTCGGCTTCATCATGGAGCACTTTCATGATGATGGCTTTCAGGATGGTGCCGTAGCGACGGCAGAGCGTCTCCATGGCCTCCGGGTCGTGACGGACGAGACCCTCGACGAGGCTAAGATCTTCCGCGAGCATTTCGTGATCGGCGATGAGCGTTGCATTCATGGTTTTGTTGGATTGAGGAAAGCCTAGTCCCGCCGCGAATTTTCCGAAATCGGTGCGCCTCACGACCCGGGCATCGGTGAAATCCCCCGGGGTTCCCGACCCGTCCCCGAGATCCCGACCCAAACCTCCGATCTCTGCTTCGGGGAGCCACCCGATGGTCATCCGCAGCAATTTCCGATTCGCTTCCGGGTAACCCTTTCGGATCCCGTGAATACGCGTCTTGTGAAAAGCAAATCGTCGGCCCGCAAGAAACCGACGATCTCCCCGGTCGAAATCGTGCCCCCGGCTCCTCGGGCGCTTTTCACCCCGCTCCGCTTCACGGCCCCGCTCCCCACCAGCGTGCCGATCCGCCGCATCATCGAGTAGCGGCGGCAGATTTTTGCAAACTGCCATCCTCCCCTTTTGACCCGCGCAGGCGGTTTTGGTTGACTGGGATTTTCCATGGATCGCGGTCTTTCTTTTGTCCCCGACTTCGCCGCGGGCGAAGGCCGCCCCGGCCGCGCCCGGCGCATCCTTCTCGTCGAGGACCACGAGGATACCCTCGCCTACCTGCGCCGCTACCTGGAATCGAACGGCCATGCCGTGACCATCGCGCGGACGGCTGCCGACGCCCGTCTTGCCGCGAACGTCTGCCTGCCGGACATCCTGCTTTGTGACATCACGCTGCCGGACGGCGACGGTTGCCAGCTTCTGGCCGATCTCGCCGAACTCCGCCCGGCGCTCTGCGTGGCCATGAGTGGGCACGGCATGAAGGCCGAGGTCGCGCGCTGCCGGGATGCGGGCTTCCACCGCCATCTCACAAAGCCCTTTCTTCCCGACGATCTCGACGCGGTGTTGAAACTGGCCTGACGGTGCGGGCTCTTTTCATCCGCAGACATCCGTTCGGGATGAGCCGCGCGATCCATGATTAACCAACCGAAAGGACATCATGCTCAGCTACGCCCTCACCTTCCTCATCATCGCCCTCATTGCCGCGGCCCTGGGCTTCGGCGGCATTGCCGGCTCCGCCGCCTGGATTGCCCACGTGCTCTTCGTGGTTTTCCTCGTATTGTTCATTGTATCGCTCATTTTTGGACGACGTCCTCCACTGAGCTAACTCGACAAATCCCACCATCATCCGGCCGTCGCCCCAGCGGCGTCCGGAGCCACCGAATCCCAGCCAATCCATGAACACCGAATACGATTTCTCCGCCGCCACCGAGACCGCCCGCGCTAAGGCCCAGCAAGCCCTCGAAACCGCCCGCGCCCAGACGGAGGACGCCGTGGCTCGCGGTTCCCAATACGTGAGCGAGCGCCCCGTGGTGAGCGTCTTTTCCGCCTTCGCCATTGGTCTCGCAGTCGGCGCCCTCGTCGCGGTCGCCACGCGCCCTGCCCCGCCCCGCTCGAAACTCGCGACCTCACTCGAGGATTCCCGGGATCGCCTGGCTGAACTCTTCGGAACGGTGGCTTCGAACCTTCGCGGGCCGATCAACAAGACTCGCAGCTCCCTTTCCGACGGGGCGGCCAGTCTTTCGGACTCCGTCGCCCGCGCCCTGGAAAGCTGCCCCGCGAGCAAGCTCCGCTGGTGGTAATCCGATCTTCGCCAGAAAAACACGAAACGCCGCCCCTCACCGGGCGGCGTTTTTTTATTTCAAGAGCCAGTCCTCGCACTCTCGTCGACCCATCCGGAAAAGTTCGCGGAAACGATCCATGGGTGAACCCAAACATCCATGCAAAAGTCATTCCTCGCCGTCCTCGCCCTTGTCTTCATCGCCAGCGTCACCGGCTGCGTCTCCGTGAAGGAACGAGAGCCCGAGACGACTACATCCACCACGACGACCCGTCACACCTCGCTCGCTCCCATTCCCGCTTCGACGACCACCGTCGAGCGCACGACGACCTATTGATCAGTCGCCGGCGGCTGGGAGCGGACGTTCAGCCCTCCCGGCCGCCCCCGACTCGCCGCAAAGCTTTCCAGAATCTCGGAGAGCTGCTCGAAGCGGATCGGCTTCGTCAACTGCCGCAGGAATCCCGCCTCGCGATAGTTCGCCACATCGTCCTCCATGCCATAGCCGGTCAGCGCAATCATCGGCGTGGCGGTAAATGTCCGCGCCTCGGTCAGGAAATCGATGCCCGTGCCGTCGGGCAGGCCGATATCGCTCAGCACCAGGTCGAAAGACCGCTCCCGGATCACCGTCAACGCCTGCTGCACGGTGTGAGCAACCTCGACTGCGTGCCCCATGGACCGCAGAATGCGCGCAATCACGTCCGCACTGTCCCGGTGATCCTCGATCAGCAGCAAACTCAGCGGCGCGCCTCGCACCGGGCTGCGCCCCTCGTGTGAATCGCTGAGAGACTCGTCCGAAGCCTGCTCCGATACCGGCATCACGACGACGAAACTCGATCCGAGCCCCTCACCGGCACTCCGCGCCTCGATCCGCCCGCCGTGCGCCTCCATCAGGCTCTGCGAAATCGTCAGGCCGATTCCCAGGCCGCCGCCGCCGCGATACGCCGGAGTCTCCGCCACCCGCTCGAAGGGCCGGAACAATCCCTCGATCGTTTGCGGCGACATCCCATGGCCGTTATCCGCGAAGGTCACGCGCAGGTTGTCGCCCTCGTTTGCCGTGACGATCTCGATCCGCCCGCCATCCGGCGTGTGCTTCACCGCGTTTCCAAGAAGGTTCCAAAACACCTGCTGCAGGCGCGTCGGATCGCCGTCCACCCAATGCCGCGCCGCCGCCGTTCGCACGCCCAGTCGCACCTGCCGCCGCTCGAGATCGGCGCGAAAGATCTCCACGACCGCGTCGAGCAGCGCATGCACGTCTGCCCGTTCGCGATGCAGCGTCATCTGGCCGCGGGTGATGCGCGTAAGGTCGAGCAGGTCGTCGATCAGACGCACTTCGAGACGCACATTCCGCGTGAGCATATGCACGTCCGCCGCCAGCGGCTCCGGCAGATCAACGCCGGACTCCCAGGTCGAAAGCGTCGCCAGCACCGGCGTGAGCGGCGTTCGTAATTCGTGGGAAAGCGCCGCAATGAAGTCGTCCTTCGCCTTGTTTGCCACCTCGAGCCGGCGCTTGAGCTCCTTCTGCTCTTGCTCCGCCCGCTTGTAGTGACTGAAATCCCGAAAGACGAGGATCACTCCCCGCACCGTGCCATCGGCCTCGCGCACGGGAGCGCCGCTGTCGTCGATCGGCACCTCGCTGCCGTCCCGGCGAATGAGCAGCGTGTGATTCGCCAGCCCGACGATCTTGCCCGTTCGCAGCACCATCTCGACCGGGCTCTCCACGACGGCACGCGTCGTCTCGTTCACGATGCGAAAGACCTTCGAGCACGGCTGGCCCATCGCGGCTTCGCGCGTCCAACCGGTGAGCTCCAGCGCGACATCGTTGAGAAACGTGATCACCGAATGCGTATCGGTGATGATCACCGCGTCTCCGATGCTGGCCAGACTCACCGCGAGAATGTCGCGATGGCGTTGCGCCTCGAGATCGGCTACGAACCGCTGCGCCATCTCCCGGCGAATCCGGCGGAACGCCCAGGCCAGGAATCCGAAGTTGAGCAGGATCGTGCCGAGAAACGTCGCGGTCCGCAGGTTCGTCAGCCACCGCGACTCGTCGTGGAGCCGCTCGATCCGCGCCTTTTCGTGAGCCTCCAGTTCCGCCACGGACGCCCGGATCTCGTCCATGAACTTCCTCCCGAGGTCGTCATTGACCATTTCCACGGCCGCAGGGAATCCCTCCTGGCGCGCCAGCTGAATCGATCGCGCCATTTCGGCGATCTTCGCCCGCGTCGCCCGCTCCAGCGAGGCCACCGCCTCGGGCGGCAGTCCGCCTCGCTCCGCGGCGCCGTGCAACCGCCGGAGCTGCGTGGCGATCTCGTCGATGGCCGAATCGTAGGGCGCGAGATATTCCGCCCGCTGGCTCAGCAGGAACCCGCGCTGGCCGGTCTCCGCATCCTGCAGCGTCGAGAATGTCTGCTGCAACTGGCGGGTAATTTCCTCGTGAAAGGTCCGCTCCTCCGCCTTTCGCAGCACGGCATTCCCCACGGAATAGGTCGTCAGCAGGCTAGCCACGAGCACCACGGCCACGGCAACGAAAACGAAACGCGCCCGGGAGAAATGCAGGTCCGGCACCCTCATGCGACAGGAGCGAAGCTGGAGAATTGACACCGCCCGAGAAAATTCACGCGTCCTTCATATCCGGCGAACGACGGAGCGTCCACCGCAGCCGCATCGGGAAAACGGAGGATTTCCCCTCCCCTCGAAGCGGCTTTCGCCGTGACGAAACCCCTCCGATCCGTTAGCGTGCCGAGTTCCGAAACGGAGGGGTGGCAGAGTGGTCGATTGCGGCGGTCTTGAAAACCGCTGTCGGGAAACCGACCGTGGGTTCGAATCCCACCCCCTCCGCCATGCGCCCCATCACCGGCATCCTCTCATAGATACCGTGATCGACGGCAAGATCGTCGAGGGCTGAGGACTGCTGGGACCACGGCGCGCTGGCGGCGAAGCTGGCGAGCCTTAAAGCTGGTGCGGAAGCTGCGCTGGTCGCCTGACCTTGCCTCTTCCTCGTGACTTTTAAGAAATCCCCCGCTTTCCGGCGGGGGATTTTTTGTTATCGGGGTGCTGCGTCGGTCGGCACGGGGGGCTTCACGTTCACCGAGTTCATGACGACGAAGAGGAGCTGCTCGAGCACCTCGGGAGTCGTGCGGTAAACGTCGGTCGCGCCGGCGGGCGGCTGCCACGTGCTGGCGGGGAGCTTCGGAGCGAACAGGAGGTTCTCGATGGTGACGGTCGCGCTGAAGTCACGGCGATCGATCTTGATCTGGCGCGGAAGGTAGCCGGCGGCGATCCACATCGTGGCGCGGAAGTCCTCCGCCTTGAGCGCCTGGGCAAGCTCGGGCATGAGGACGCCGCTGATGAGGCGCGTGGGCTCGCCGTTGAGGTCGGCGAATTGCTTGCCTTCGTCGAGAGTGAAGACGGCCGGCAGGAAGATGGCCTGCTGAGCGGTGAGCGGGATGAAGATCGGGGTGTCCGTGGCCTTGGCGGCCTTCCTGGGGAGCTTTCCGGCGAATTGAGCGAGGAGGTATTCCATTTTCTCGCCGGGAGTGGCCCAGACGTCGTTGCCGTTGCGGCAGACGGTGATCTGTTCTCCGAGCACGGGAGCGGTGAGCTTGACCTTGTCGGGGAACTGGACGGCCGCGTCGAGCGTGGCGCCGTTGAATTCCTTGGGCAGGCGGCCGGTGACGTCCTTCATGACCATGTGGAACGAGGCGGCGCGGTTGGCGTCCTTCCCGCCGACGAGGAGAACGCTGAGAAAAGGCCGAAAGACCTTGCCGATGATGTCGTAACGATTCTCGGATGGGGCGCCCTGTCCGAGGGCAAGGCTGGCGGGGACGAGGAGGACCAGGGCAACAAGGGCGCGCTTCATGTGGCCCCATGCATACGCCGGGCGCGCGGGCTTTGCAAAATCGATCGTCACGGGCGTTTTGCGGTTGCGTGCGTGGGGCGGTTCCCTGTTCGATTCCGGCATGTCGCCTTGGCCGTTGCTTTTCGCCCAGCAGGGAACCGGGCTCTACTACGCCTTCGTGAATTCCACGGGTGAAGGGAAGGCCGTGCTGCTGGCGCTTTTCTTCGCCTCGATCTTCAGCTGGTCCGTGATGGTCACGAAGTTCCGCATGTTGCGTTTCGCGACGCGGCAATCGGCGCGGTTTTCCGCGTTGTTCCGCCGGGATCGCCAGCCGCTGCGCCTGTTCGAGACCGGCGTGCGGTTCGAGGGCTCGCCGCTTTTCCGAATCTACGACGCGGGCGTATCCGAGCTGTGTTTCCAGATGCTGGGGTCGACGGAGGTCGACGAGACGTTTCACGCCCGCCTGGCGGATGCGCCGAAGATCACGCCCGCGCAGATGCGCTCGGTAACGGCCGCGATGGAGCGGGCGGTCGGCGAAAGCGCGCTGGCGCTCGAGGGGCAGATGAACGTGCTGACGATGGCCGTGAGCGGTGCGCCATTTATCGGCCTGCTCGGAACGGTGTGGGGCGTGATGGATGCCTTTAGCGGCATCGCCGCGGCGGGCAATGCGAGTCTCTCCGCGATGGCGCCGGGCGTGTCCGGCGCATTGATCACGACGGTGACGGGCCTGCTGGTCGCGATCCCGGCCATGTTCGGCTACAATTTCCTCGTGACGAGCATTCGCTCGGTAGTGGTGGAGTGCGACAATTTCGCCGCGGAACTCGCGAGCGAAATCGAACACCGCTACGTCGAGCACAACCCGGCCACCGCCGCCGCGCGTCGCGGAGTCCACAGCTGAGCCATGCGCCGTTATTCCGATCGCTCCAATCTCACCGCGCTCGCGGAGCTGAACGTCACACCGCTCCTCGATCTCGCCTTCGTGCTGCTGATCATTTTCATGATCACCACTCCGCTCATCGAGAACAGCATGGATCTCGTCGTGCCCACGAGCGCGACCGCGAAGACGCCCGTCAATCCCAGCGAAGTCCAGATCGTCTCGATCGATCGCAATGCGGTGATCAAACTCAACGAAGTCGAGATCACGCCCGAGGCGCTCGAGCAAAAGCTCGCGGAGCTGAAGCGCACGAAGCCGGATGTCGCCGTCGCCGTGCGCCCGCACAATGAACTGCCGGTGCAGAAATTCATCGCGGTGATGGATATCCTCAAAAAGGTCGGCATCACGAAGCTGGGCATCATGGCGCGTCCGCCGGAGTCCGCGGCGGGCGGAACACCGCCTTCCCCATAATGCCCGTTCGGCACGATCTGCGCGATCCCGAGCGGCGACGGGCGCAGCGCAGCTTTCGCGTGACCTTCGCCCTCGTGGCGCTGCTGCACATCGCCCTCGTGGCGCTCCTCGCAATCTTTGCGGCCAGAGCCGAGGTGAAACAGCCTATGGGAGACATCACCTGGCTGGACGCCGGAGCGTTCACCGACGCCCTCACCGCCGCGCCCGAGACCCCCGAGGACCCACCGGAGGAGGAAGAGCCGACGCC
>DATCRI010000046.1 GCA_036569045.1 Chthoniobacterales bacterium
GCCCTACAAATCCCCTTCACTGGCGCCCCCGCCGCACCTCCGCCCACATCGTCACCCCCGCCATCGGCAAAGCGCCCATGGACCAGATTTCCACGGCCAGCGTTCTGAAGGAACTGGCCGAACTTCCCCGCGGAGGATGAGCTTACTGCTTGGCAAAAAAGGTCTGCATGTCCTATGCGTCAATCCCGTTTGGTTCTCATGGCGGCAGACAAATTCCTTTTCCAGCAATTTCCCCTCGGCCCGGCAATTTTGATCAGCGCCATCGTTTTGATCCTGCCGGGCTGCTCGCGGCCATCAAAAACTCCCGAACAGGAATCCACCGCGCCTGCTCCCGTAAAATCTGCCGCAACCCCGGCGCCGACCACCAGCAATCCGCCAAAGGGACCGGAAAGCGAGGTCTACTACGTCGTGAAATCCTTTTCCGTGACCACCGATTCCGGAGTTCATGGCTTCCGACCCGGGATGGCGGTGCGACTCGTGCGAAAGGACGGAAACATGCTGGTCGTCGCCGATGGACGCCTGAGAGTTCGCGCGGCGGCCACCTATTTCTCGCGCAATCCCGATGATCGGGGCCCTCGAGCTCCAATCAGTCAGACTCCCGCTCAGCCGACAGCGATCCCGGCGAAGGCCGCCGACCCCTCGAACGCCGCGTCGTCATCCTCGGCAGTCTCCTCGAAATCGGCCTCGCCAACGCCGAATTTCCAGACCCTTCTCGAACGAAAGGCCGCTCGCGCTGCCGCCGAAGCCAAGGCCGCTCGTGAAAAACTTGTCAAAGCGTTGAAGGCGGAGGTTGGGAATCTGGATAAGCGAATCAAAGCCGCAGAAATGGAAATTTCTGCCCGTGGCTCCAAGCAGGCCGCAAATCCGAGACATTACACCTATGACGCGTGGGGAAATGCGGTCCTCTATCAAGGCACCTACGTCGTCACCTATTCCGCAGACGCGACCGGCATCGAGCAACTCCGCTCCGACCGCGACCGCCTCAAACAGCGCCTGGCCGATCTCACCGCGGAATAGCGCCGGCTCCCTCAGGCGAACTACCAGTCCTTCTTCTCGCGAGGCTTCGTTCCTTTTTCCGCGAGGTTCCTGAACTCCACGATGCCGGCGGCGATCGCCGCCGCGTAGCTCTCTCGCCAGATCGGACTCGCGATTTTTGCCGCGTCGCCGGGATTCGTGAGGAAGCCTCCCTCGATGAGGATCGCCGGCGTGGCGGCGTCCTTCAGCACGACGAATCGCGCCCGTTTGACGCCGCGATCCTCGACGCCAAGTTTCCCGACAAGCGCATGCTGCACCGCATTCGCGAGCGTGAAATTCACCGGCTCGAGGGCGTGGCCGCGTTCCGGCATCCGGTCCCGCGCCATGACATTATCCTGCCCACTGGGCGGAGCGCCGAGCGGCGAGATCGCGTAGGTCTCGATGCCGTTCGCCGAGGGTTTCCAATCGGCCGAGTTGTAATGAATGCTCACGAAGATCGCGCCCGAGAGCCGGTTGGCCACGCGGGGTCGCGCCTCGAGATCGATGAACGTGTCGCTATTCCGCGTCTGCACGACCTTCAGGCCGGCCGCCTCCAGCTTCTTCCTCAGCCGTCGCACGGTATCGAGGGTGAATTCCTTCTCGGAACCGAAGGGTGATCGCGCGCCGTTATCGTGTCCGCCGTGGCCCGCGTCGAGCACCACCGTGCGGAAGGGCTTCATCCCACCGACTTTCTCCGGTCGCAGCGCGGGATCGATCGTGCGACTCACGTCGAATTTCGAGACGCAGGCCCCGCCTTCTCCGGGCAGCGCGGGAAACGAGAGCCAGTGCCGCACGCCATCGATCATCGCCTCGCGGCTCCCCACCTCGACCTGCAGCGACCTGCCATTCCCGTTCGCCGCAAATTTCTTCCCGGAGCTGGTCGGCGCACCGAGGCCGTAGAACTCCGCCGCGCTCGCGAGCGTGACGTAGTCCCGCCCGCCGATCGGCACAATCTTCCAGTCCGCCCGCGCGACCTGCACAAACAGGCACGCCAGAAATATCACCCACCGCATGTCCGGAGTTTTCACCACCTGAACACCTGGGCACCAAGACAATTCCTTGGCGCCGCGATGTCGCGGGGCGAAATCTCAAAACGTCACGCCGCACTGCGCGCCGAGCACGAGGGCGTTCGGCACGGTGTGCGTGCCGCCGGGATTGATGACGTATTGAAGATTCGGCTGCACGAAGAGCCACTTGTTGAACTGCACGCGATGGCCGAATTCGAAGACGAGCTCGTAATCGGGATAGCCGCCGCCGGCGGATTGCGTGGCGCGCGCGTAGTCCTTGCTGAACTCACCGTAAACGACGCCGAGCATGGTCTGATCCTCGTCGCGCGTGGGAATGAGCCCCTTGTAGGCGGCGCCGCCGTTCACCTGGAACGGAAGCTTCGCGATGTTCTGCTGCGGCGACCACACGAACGCGCTCCAGAGCGTGAGCCCCTGATCCGATCCCGGCGCTTCCTGGAAAACCATCTGGTCCATGTGCCAGTAGAAACCGTAGGAATTCGTCGCCTTGTCCAGCGTGCCGAACTGCGGGAACTGCCACGGAGAGAGATACGCGCCGAACCAGTAATGACCGGGCAGCCCCTTCATTGTCGTGACGACGGGCTGCTTGAAACTCTTCGCCGCGGTCTTGCCATCCGCCCCCTTGCCACCGGCGAGCGTCTTGCCGTCGGCCTCCGCGGGCTGCTCGACCGGCCGCTTGAAGAACTCCGGAGTCCATCCGAACTGGCTGATGAACAGCACGCCATCATCGGGGCGAATGCTCCAGTCCAGACCGTGATAGGCGCGATCGAAGACGCGGGAGGAGACCTGATAGGCGCCGAACATGGCATTGAACTCCGGCGTCGGGTCGATGCGCAGCCGCGCCGCCCACACAGCCCATGGATACGCGGAGAACTGCGTGTTCACCGGCAGCGCCTGGGGGTTCCCGTCGATGCCGTTGTTCATGTAGAGCCAGTAGATCGGCGAGCTGCCGAAGTCGTCGCCGGTCGCAAAACGACCGAGCTTGATGGCCACCTTGTCGTCGAGAAGCTTCTGCTCGAAGGCCAGCGCGTAAAACATCGCCGTCTGGCCGCCGTAGACCTGCTGGACGGTGAACTGATTCGCGAGCGCGATCTCCGAAAGGCTCTGGCCCGAGCGATTCAGGCCGCTCACGGTGAGCGAGCCGCCCTTCCAGCCGACGAGCTTCTCGAGATCGAGCGCGACTCCAAAGCCGACGTTGTCCGTGTAGGTCGCCGTGCGCTGTTTGCCGCCGACGACGTTGCCGGCGATGTTGTTCGTGTAGGTGAGGGAGAATTCGATGCCGTTCTCCGTCTTGAGCATGTTGCGAATGTTCCACCAATCACCGCTCGCCGCCTCGCCATCCCACCACTCGCGCGAGCCGATGTAATTCGATGGCCGGGGATCATAGTAGTCCCAGAATCGGGATGTGCCGCCGACTTCCGCCTGCGCGGCGCCGGGAAGGAACGTGAAAACGACGAATACGGCCGCGAGGGAGAGGCGGAGTTTCATAAGGGGGATTGGGAATACAGTGACTAATCCTCCCACTGATTGGCAATTCCGAAGACGGTCCCGCCCCGCTTATTTCACGACGATGTTCACGAGCTTGCCGGGCACGACGATCACCTTCACGACCGTCCTGCCATCCGTCATCTCGCGCACCTTCGCATTCGCCAGCGCGATCTCCTCGAGGGTGGCGGATTCCGCGGCCTTCGGCACCGTCACGCGATCGCGCAACTTGCCGTTCACCTGCAAAGCAATCTCCACCTCGTCATCCACGAGATATCTCTCGTCGTAGGCCGGCCACGCCTGCTGCGAAGCGCGGCCTTCGAAGCCGAGGCGAGTCCACATTTCCTCCGCAAGATGGGGGGCAAACGGACTGAGCAGCGGCAGCAACACGCGCAGCGCGCCAAGCGGACGCGGATCCGCGCTCGTGAACTCGTTCACGAAAATCATCATCTGCGAGATCGCGGTATTGAACGCGAGGGCCTCGATATCCTCGGTGACCTTCTTAATCGTCGCGTGCACGACGCGCGCCTGCCTGCCCGTGAACTCGGTTTCCGCGAGCGCCAGCGAGAGAGCCCACTCGCCCTCCTGGTTCTCCTCGAAGCCAAGACGCCACACGCGAGCGAGGAAGCGGAAGACGCCTTCGACGCCCTTCATGCTCCACGGCTTCATCTGCTCGAGCGGCCCCATGAACATCTCGTAAAGGCGCAGCGAGTCCGCGCCATATTCGGAAATCACCTCATCGGGATTCACGACGTTGCCGCGGCTCTTGGACATCTTCACGCCATCGCTTCCGAGGATGAGGCCCTGATTCACGAGACGCTGGAAGGGTTCCGGCGTCGAAACCTCGCCGAGATCGAACAGCACCTTGTGCCAGAATCGCGCGTAGAGCAGGTGCAGCACAGCGTGCTCCGTGCCGCCGACGTAGAGGTCCACGCCGCCGGGTTTTCCGGTATTCATCCAGTATTTCTCGGCTTCCTCGCCGACGAAGCGGCCGGCGTTCTCGGAATCGCAGTAGCGCAGGTAATACCAGCACGAGCCCGCCCACTGCGGCATCGTGTTCGTCTCGCGGCGGGCGGCTTCGGAATAGCGCACCCAGTCCACGGCCTTCGCCAGCGGCGGCTCGCCCGTGCCGGTCGGCTTGAAATCATCCATCTCGGGCTGCACGAGCGGCAGATCCGCCTCGTCGAGCGCGCGATGGCGACCGTTTTCCCACACGATCGGGAACGGCTCGCCCCAGTAGCGCTGCCGGGAGAACAGCCAGTCGCGCAACTTGTAGTTCACGCGGCCGGCGCCGACGCCGCGTTCCTCGAGCCACGCGATGATCGCGCGCTTCGCCTCGGGCGTCGCCTTTCCGTCGAGGAATCCGGAATTCACCGCAACGCCGTCGCCCGTGAAGCCTCGCCAATCCACGCCCTCCGGCGCCTGCACGACCTGGACGACCGGCAGCTCGAACGCCTGCGCAAACTCGAAGTCGCGCTCATCATGCGCGGGCACGGCCATGATCGCGCCGGTGCCGTAGCCCATCAGCACGTAGTCGGCCACCCACACGGGAATCCGCGCTCCGTTCACGGGATTCACCGCAAAAGCGCCGGTGAACACACCGCTCTTTTCCTTCGCGAGGTCGGTGCGCTCGAGGTCGGACTTCGACGACACCTTCTTTTTGTAATCGGCGACGACCTCGGCCTGCTCCGCCGTCGTGATGGCCTCGACCAATGGATGCTCGGGCGCGAGCACCATGTAGGTCGCGCCGAAAAGCGTATCCGGCCGCGTCGTGAAAACCTCGATTCCGAATTCCGAATTCTCGATTCCGAATTCGACCGACGCCCCCTCGCTGCGGCCGATCCAGTTTCGCTGCAGGAGCTTGATCGACTCCGGCCAGTCCAGCCCGTCGAGCTCGTCGATGAGCCGCTGCGCGTAATCGGTGATGCGCAGCATCCACTGCCGCATCGGCCGCCGCTCGACCGGAAAGCCACCGACCTCGCTCTTGCCGTCGACGACTTCCTCGTTCGCCAGCACCGTGCCCAGCTGCGGGCACCAGTTCACCGGCCGGTCCGCGATGTAGGCGAGGCGCACGCTGTCCGGATCCTCGCCCGCGTAGGTCTCGATCGACTCCGCGCGGTTCGTCGCGGGATTGAACCACGCGCCGTAGAGCTTGAGAAAAATCCACTGCGTCCACCGGAAATACGCGGGGTCCGTCGTGCTGATCTCACGCGACCAGTCGTAGCTAAAACCGATGCCCTGCAACTGCTCGCGAAAGCGCGCGACATTGCGCTCCGTCGTCACACGCGGATGCTGCCCGGTCTTGATCGCGAACTGCTCCGCCGGCAGGCCAAAGGCATCCCAGCCCATTGGGTGCAGCACGTTATGGCCCTGCATGCGCTTCGTGCGCGCGAGGATGTCCGTCGCCGTGTAGCCCTCGACGTGGCCGACGTGCAGCCCCTCGCCGCTCGGGTAGGGAAACATGTCGAGCACGTAGTATTTGGGCCGTGTCGGGTCGAAGCCTGCGTCACCGGGATTCGGCGTGCGGAACGCGCCGGTGGCGAGCCACTCCTGCTGCCAGCGGGACTCGAACTCGGGAAAGGGAAAGGGCTTGCGTTGCGACATCGTCTTGTTTTCGGGAACCGCGAAGTCTGCCCGCTGCCCGCCGAAAAGAAAACCCCGAAGCGCGCTCCCGCCTCGCACCCGGCAATTGGGTCTTGTCGATCCCCGAAATCCGTCAAATTCTGACGCCCCTTTCCACCTGACCGATTTTCCCCGCGCGCATGGAGCCCGACATCTTTATCTACCAGCATCTGCCCAAATGCGGCGGCCGCTCCTTCATCCACCAATGCAAGGAATGGTTCCACACCGCGCACGAGAATCCCGGCTCCTACCCGAGCAAGGAACAGGTCGCGGCCTTCGCGGAATCGAAGCTCGATTTCGATGCCCTCCCGCGCCCCTGCCTCGTTCACGGGCATTTGATCCAGGCCGGCATCCGCCCCTGCGAACGCTACGCTGCCGAGATCGCCGCCGGAAAATGCCGCGTCGTCACCATCGTGCGCGACCCGCTCGAACGCCGCATCTCCGCATACTTCCACCGCGCCCGGAAAGGCCGCCCCTGGCCCGACTCCCTCGAGCATTGGATGGCCCACACGCGCAACAACCTCGCCTCCTACCTCGGCGTCACCGCCGAGACCTGGCGCGCGCGCCTCGATGACTTCTTTCTCGTCGGGACGACCGAGGAGCTCCAGTTGACGATCAATCTCATGGCCGCGAAGACCGGCCACCCGCCCGTGCCGGCCCCGCCGCATCTGAATCCCTCGCCGCGCAGCGAATACGAGATCGCTCCCGCCGCGATCGAAAAATTCCGCGTCGAGAACGCCCTCGACTACGACATCCACCGCTACGCCGTCGAACGCCTCCACCGGGAAGCCGCCGCAGCCGGCCTCGCCTGACGCTCCATGCAACGTCTCATCCTCGCCACCCGCAACGCGCACAAGACCTCCGAAATCGCCGCCATGCTTGCAGATACGTTCGAGGTTGCGGATCTGCGCGACGTGCCCGACGCCCCCGAGGTCGAGGAAACCGGCACGACCTTCTCCGAGAATGCCGCATTGAAGGCGCTCGCCATCTCCCGCTTCACCGGCGGCTGGGCGCTCGCGGATGATTCCGGCCTCGAGGTCGACGCCCTCGACGGCGCGCCCGGCGTCTATTCCGCCCGCTTCGCCGGCCCCTCCGCGACCGATGCGGACAACAACGCGCTTTTGCTTCAGAAACTCGCCACGCTCGCGGCCGCGCCCCGCACCGCGCGCTTCCGCTGCGTGCTCGTGCTCGCCCGCGCCGGGGAATTCGTCGCGGAGTTCGCCGGCGCCGTGGAAGGCCGTTTGCTCGACACGCTCTCGGGCGCCGGCGGTTTCGGCTACGACCCCTTGTTTGTGCCCGACGGCTACGATCGCAGCTTCGGCGAGCTTCCGGCCGCGACCAAGAACGCCATCAGCCATCGCTCCCGCGCCCTCGCCGGGTTCCGCGAGTGGCTCGCGACGCACCCGATCGATTGAGCCGCGCCTTGTTTTCGCGCCCGTCGTGTGCGAATTCTTCCCGCATTCCATGAACTTCCGCCGCTCCGTCGTCGCCCCGACGCCGATTCTCTTCAACGTGACGGCGTTCATCGATATTCTCCTCGTCCTTTGCTTTTTCTTTCTCCTGACGTGGTCGAACCGCACCAAGGAGACTGATCTCAAGATCGCGCTGCCCCAATCCTCGCAAAAGCAGGCGCCGCAGGCCCCGGCCGCGCCGATGATCGTGAACATCCGCTCCAATGGCGAACTCAGCGTCAATGCGCGCACCGTCACCTTCGAGGAGTTCCAGACGCTCGTCGGCAAGCTCGCGAAGCTGAATCCCGACCAGACCGTCGTCATCCGCGGCGACCGCAAGTCCCAATACGATCTCGTGCTCCGCGTGCTCGACGCCTGCAATGCGGCGGGTGTCACGTCCGTCGGCTTCGCCGCCAGCATTCCGAAATAGGTCCGGCCTCGGACTTCTCGTTTTCCCCGCGAAGAGGCTTGAGGCCGGGGGTTCGCCGGTGTTAAGCAACTCGCCGTCCGTCCTCGCTCCCCCGAAGGACTGTCATCCCAAGCTCCCAGCATTTTTTTCACCGCCTCCCCATGATTTCGGCATCCCCTCTCTTCGCCGCCGCCGCGGTCGACCTCAAATGGATCGATTACACGATCCTCATCGCCTACACCGCATTCGTCGTCGGCATCGGCTTTGCGCTCAAGCGCTACATGAAGACGTCGGCGGACTTCCTGACATCCGGGCGCAGCATTCCCGCGTGGGTGACCGGTCTCGCCTTCATGTCGGCCAACCTCGGCGCGCTCGAACTCGTCGGCATGGCCGCCTCCGGCGCGAAATACGGCATCTCGACCGCGCACTTCTACTGGGTCGGCGCGATCCCGGCCATGATCTTCCTCGCGGTGTTCATGATGCCGTTCTACTACGGCTCGAAGGCCCGCTCCGTGCCGGAATACCTCAAGATGCGCTTCGACGAGCGCGTCCGCGCGCTGAACTCGCTCACCTTCGCGGTGATGACCGTATTCGCCTCCGGTATTTCGATGAACGCGCTGGCGAAGCTGCTCAACCAGCTCCTCGGCTGGGACTACCACGCCGCACTGTGGATCTGCTCCGGCATCGTGTTGATCTACGTGCTCAAGGGCGGCCTCACCTCCGCGATCTACACCGAGGTGCTCCAGTTCTTCATGATCGTGCTCGGCTTCGCGCCGGTCGTTTACCTTGGCCTCAAGGATGTCGGCGGTTACGGCGCACTCAAGGACACCCTCCAGAAGGTCGCGGTCGACCCGATGGCGCTCGGCCTCAACGACAAGACCTTCCAGCCTGACGCCTGGACCTCCGCATGGACGCCGCTCCTCGGCGGTCCCAGCGCGAACCCGATGGGCGTCGACATCTTCGCCATGGTCTTCGGCCTCGGCTTCGTTCTCTCCTTCGGCTACTGGTGCACGAACTTCCTCGTCGTCCAGCGTGCCATGGCGGCCCGCAACATGACGGCCGCGCGCCAGACGCCGCTCATCGCCGCCGTTCCAAAGATGCTCATGCCCGTGCTGGTCATCCTTCCCGGCATGCTCGCCATCGGTCTCGCCACCCTGAACAAGGGTTACGAACTCCCGAAGGTCGAAGTCACGCAGAGCGATGTCTCCGCCGCCGTGAAGGAGTTCCAGACGGCCACCGCCGCGAAGCTCGCCCCCGAGAAAGTCGCGAGCACCGTCGCCGGCAAGCTCGGCGCGTTTGGCTTCAAGCCGGAATTCGCCGCCGTCATCGCGCAGGCCGAGGCCGCGCCGATGAGCGACGCCGAGGTCACTGCGGCCATCCAGCAGAACTTCGTTCCGAAGAACGACTACGACGGCGTCATCCTCTCCCTCGTCCAGAAATACTGCCCGCCCGGGCTCCTCGGCCTCGCGCTCACCGCGCTGCTCGCCTCGTTCATGTCGGGCATGGCCGGCAACGTGACCGCCTTCAACACGGTCTGGACCTACGACCTCTACCAGGCCTACGTCGCGAAAAACAAAAGCGACGCCCACTACGCCTGGATGGGCCGCTTCGCAACGATCGCCGGCATCCTGCTCTCCATCGCCTGCGCCTACTTCGCGAAGAACTTCAACAACGCGATGGATGTCGTGCAGCTCGTTTTCGGCTTCGTGAATGCCCCGCTCTTCGCGACCTTCCTGCTCGGCATGTTCTGGGTCCGCACCACCGGCACCGGCGCCTTCCTCGGCCTGCTCGGCGGCACCGCCACTTCGGCAATCTTCCACGGCTTCTCGCTTGCCTCCGGCAATGCCGTCGGGGTGAAGGGCGGCTACTTCGCCCAGATGTTCCATGTCACCCCGGCCAGCTTCCCGAGCGAAATGGCGCAGAACTTCTGGCTCGCGACCTTCGCCTTCGGCGTCTGCCTCATCCTCACCATCGTCATCTCGCTGGCCACCAAACAAAACAAGACCGTGGAGGATCTCCGCGGCCTCGTTTACTCCCTCACCCCCCGTATTCAGGAAGAAAACGTCGCCTGGTATGCCCGTCCGGGTGTGCTGGGGTTGATTCTCCTCGCCTGCTGCATCATCCTCAACATCATCTTCTGGTAATCCCATGGGCCTCGATATCCGCCTCCCCATCGGCCTGATGTTCTCCCTCATCGGCCTTCTCATGACGGGCTACGGCCTTGTCACCCCCGCGGCGCTTTACGAGCGATCGCTCGGGATCAACGTGAATCTCTGGTGGGGCATCGTCCTCGTCCTCTTCGGCGCATGGATGCTCATCTCGAGCCTCCGGCCCGGGAAGAAGAAGTAGCCCCGGCGCTCAGGCCGGCTTCGTGGCCACAAGGTGGATCATCGGCCAGTGCCAGGTGATCCGCCCGTCCTCGACCGCAAGGGAATAGTAGTCGCGCACCGGCCGCGACGCGGCGGCGATCAGCTTCCGCACCCGCTCCCGATTCGCCGGCGCTGTCGCCGCCGTTTCGAAATACCATTCGAGATCGGGCTGTCTGCGCCGGCAGATCTCGATGCGGTCGACCTTCAGCCCCGCACTCTCGCAAAGTTTCCGCCACACCGAAGGCTTCAAAAACCTCCCGTGGCTCGGGTCGCGCCATTTTTCGAGGTCGTGCAACCACGCCTCCGCTTCCGGCTTGTCGTCGGGAGCGGTGCCATCGACGACCAGAAGCATTCCGCCGGGCTCGAGCACCCGTGCCGCCTCCCGAACGAATGCCGCCGGATCACTGAAATGGTGCGCCGCCACGCGACAGGCCACGATCCGAAAGCTCCGGCCGGGATACGGCAATTCCTCCGCCGGATGCTGGCGCGTTTCGGAGAGAAAGCCCTCTTCCTCGAGCAACTCCGCCGCCCGCCCGAGCATTTGCTGCGAAATATCCGCCAGGGTCACCCGATAGCCACGCCGCGCCAGCCACAGGGCGGTATGCCCGCCACCCGTCGCCACGTCGAGCGCCGGACCAACCGCGGGCATTTCCAGTCCCGCAACGGCGCTTTCGAGATCGCCCACATCCGCCAGCACATGGGATCGGCCGTAGCGATCGCTCTGCCGGTCGAACTGCGCCTGCGCGGCCCGCTGCGAGTCGTCGAGATTCATCGCACCTCGAGAATGAACACCAGCCGTCCCCGGCCCCATTGCGGGCCGCGAATGTAGAGCGGCGCCCCGCGGGCCAGCCTGACCTTGGAAGTCACGACGAGCCGCTTCTTCAGGTAGAGATCCAGTTGCACCGTGTAACTGGCCGCGCCCCGATCGAGGCACCGCACCTTGAGGAAGACCACTTTCGTCGGCACGATCCATTCCTCGCTGCCCTTGACGATTTCCCGTTTCTTGGAACCGAGCAGGTAGAGCGAATTGACTCCGAAAATGGTGCGCAGTCCGGGGGCGTAGGCCGCCAGTTCTTTTGGAACGGGCTTCGGCGGCCGCTCATTCGTGCCGAGCACCAACGCTGCCCAGATTTTGTCGTCGGCCCGGCCCAACGGAACCAGCGACAGCAACACCAGCGCAACGAGCCACGCAATTCCCCCCCGGCTCCTCATCATTATTTGAGACGCTCGGTCGCCGGAATGAACCCGGCATCGTCCACCCACAACACGGCGCCATTGCCACCCGGAGCGGCGAAAGCATAGGCCCCGAGCTTCGGATCGCTCGAACGGGCATCGATCACCTGCGAGATGAAGCGGGCCTCGTTCGGCACGCCGCCGTCGCGGGGCATCCACATCCAGGAAAGCACCGCCGCCACCGCCGCGAGAAAGACCCCCGTCCAGGCCAGCCGCCCGATCGGGAACCAGCCCCGCACCGGCCTGGCAGCTTCCGCCACCGGCGTCTCCCGCCGGATCGCCTCGAGCACCTGACTATTCAGGAAGTCCGAGTGAGGCACGGCCGTCGGCACGACCACCTCCCGCATCAAACCACCGAGGGCGCGCCACTGGGCCGCGTCCGCCAGCGCCGCTTCGCGATCGGGCAGCTCGGCCTCGAATTTCGCTCGCTCCGGCTCGTCGAGCTGCCCGTCGAGCCATGCGGTGTATCGCTCTTCAAAGTTCTTCATAAAAATCCCTCAACTGTTCCTGTAATTTCTTTCGCGCGTAGAACAACCGGGACATCACCGTGCCGATCGAGCAGCCGACCGCATCCGCGATCTCCTGATACGAAAAATCCTCGATTTCCTTGAGCACGATCACCGCCCGGTGATCAGCACTCAGCGTTCCCAACGCCTGTTCAAAACGGGACCGCATTTCCGCGCGATCGAGACTGTCCCCCGGACGGGCCGGTTGCGCGGGCGTGGTGTGCGACGCGGCATCGATCGTCATGGGCACCGCCTCGAATTCCGTCTGCGGATGCGCCTGGCGACGGCGCACGACGTCGATCGAAGCATTCGTCGCAATCCGGGACAGCCAGCTCCGCAGGCTCGCCGATCCATCGAAACGCGCGAGGTTCTTCCACGCGCGCAGAAAGGTCTCCTGCGACACGTCGAGCGCCTCCTCGTGATTTCTCAGGATGTGATAAGCGACCATAAACACTCTCTCGCGGTGGAGCGTGATGAGCTGGTCGAAAGCCTGCGTGTCGCCCTGCCGGCAACGGCCCAACAGGTCGGCTTCATTCGCCAGTTCGTCACTTTCCATGTTTGGAGACGCGACGAACGCGGCCTTTATTCAAAGAAATTACAGTTCGCCCCGACGGCGGCGCAATTCCTGCCGGAATTCGCCCATCATATCCACGATGCACTCGCGGATGGGGAAAAGGAGCTCGTTGACGCTGCCGAGATCCTCGTCGTCGATGAGCCCGGCCTGGCGGAGGCGGCTGGCCGCGCCGAGGGCGTCGTTCGCCGCCTTCACGCTGCGCTTGAGATAGGCGATCGTCATGCCCACCTCGGAAAGGTCGTCCCCGCAAAGGGCCGCGGCGAGCTTCGCGCCACAGATCGCGACACGCGTCGCGAGTTCCACCGCCACGGGATGGTCCTTCAGCGCCTCGCGCTCTTCGACCATGGTGAAGACGCGCCGGTTGAGCTCCATGCTCTGCATGTAGACCTCCGAGTGCTGCAACTCGTCGAGCTCCGCATCCTCGTCTTCGTCCTCATCCTCTTCGGATTCCTCGTCGCTGTCCTGAAGCGTCTCGAGCCAGTCGGAGGTCTCCTCCTCTTCGTCATCGTCGTCCGAATGATTCCAGCCCATCTCGCGGGCAATGATCTCATCCCGCTCGGGATGATCCTGATACTTCTCGAACAACTGGAAATACTGCTCGGTCTTGCGGTCCTGCTGCTGGAGGAAGCGCTCCCACTGATACTCGTCCCAGAGCTCAGGACACCCGGAATTCTCTTCGGCCATTAACTCCTCATTAGTTCACGTCCGGATCGGCTGCAATGGGTTTTTCGCGCACGGTCTGAAGGCGCAACTGCCCGCATGCCGCCGCGATGTCGTGTCCCTTCTCCCGACGAATCGTCGCCACCGCGCCCAGACTGCGCAACACGGCCATGAATTCGTCCTGCACGCGCACGGACGGGCGGCTCCACTCCAGCCCTTCGACGTTGTTGTAGGGGATGACGTTCACCTTGGCGTCGAGCCGCTTCGTCAGGCGGCCGAGCTCCGCCGCCTGCTCGAGACTGTCGTTGACTCCCTCGATGAGAATGAACTCGAACGTGAGCTTCTGCTTCTTCTTCGACCGGAAATACGCACAGGCCTCGAGCAACTCCGCGAGCGGATATTTCCGGTTCACGGGCATGATGCGATTGCGAACGTCGTCCGTCGCCCCGTGCAGCGAAATCGCGAGACGAATCTGCAGCGGCTGGTCCGCGAGGTCGCGAATGCGCGGGACGAGGCCGCTCGTGGAGACCGTGATGTGCCGCGCGCCAATCTCCGTGCCCCAGGGCGCGTTGAGAATGCCGATCGCCCTCAGCAGGTTGTCGTAGTTCGCCAGCGGCTCGCCCATTCCCATGAAGACGATGTTGTTCACGCGCTCGCCGGATTCCGCCTCGACCCGCAAGAGCTGGTCGACGATTTCTCCCGCGTCGAGATTGCGCTTCCAGCCGTCCAGTCCGCTCGCGCAAAACTTGCAGCCGTAGGCGCACCCGACCTGCGAGGAAATGCAGATCGTGCGCCGGTCTGAGGCCTCGCCATAGAGCGACGGGGACGCGGGAATGAGCACGGTCTCGACCATCTGGCCGTCGCGCAGGCGAAACAGAAACTTCTGCGTCGTGTCGTGGGAACCCGTTTTACGCACGACCTCGAGCGGCCGCTCGTCGAATTCCACGCTCAATTTCTCGCGCAACTCCGCGGGGAGATTCGTCATGTCGGCGAACCGCGCGACGCGTTTGCGATACAGCCACTCGATCACCTGCCTGGCGCGGTAGGTGCGTTCGCCGATGGCCTCGAACCGGCCAGCCAGTTCGTCCAAGGTAAGCGATTTGATCGATTGCATCGCCGCAAGTTACCACGGCGGCCCGGCTCCGCGAGGCGGAAACGCGTTACGGGATCGCGTAGTCGGAATCCTTCGTGACTTCCCAGCCGTTCTTGCCCTGACGCATGGTCAGCTCCCGCGTGAACCAGAATCCCTCGCGTTCGCCGAGAGTCACCATCACCTTCACTTCGCCCTTGTCGACCCTGCCGATATCGTCCACGCGAAAGGCGGGCCCATAGGCGCCCGTGTCGCGATCGCGAATCGCCTCCCCGGTGACCTCGAGCACTTTATTGAGCGGCCGCAGCGTGATCTTGTCGCGCCTGATGTCGGGGTCGTTCTGCAATGCGGCGATCAGGCTCGGAGGGGCTTCCGCGAGGTGCGGGCCCAGGCCCAAGAAATACACGTCGCCGACTTTCAGCTTCGCGTTCTCGTCGCGGGCTTCCCTGCCCAGCCCCTGCGAACGGTAGTCGAAAAAGTGACGGTAGGCCGTCGCAAGAATCGCATCGTCGCTGTCCTTGGTCGCATACTCGCGCTCGGGCAGCCGCGAAGCGGCGTCGCGATCATCGAGGGTCGGGCGCTGGCGGGCGGTGCTCGTCAGCTTCCCGCTCCCAAATTCCGCCATGCGCCAGGGCATCGTGGCATCCGCCCAGACCGCGCGGCGCATCCAGAACGGGTCCGTCTCCGACAACGACTCGAGCTTTCGGAGCCGCACGTCGTCGCCCATCGTCTCCCGCGAAAAATTCCACATGTAGCCGTTGAACTCGTCGGCGGAGGAGAATTTGCGGTTCCGCTTCAGGGTAATCAGATCCTTCGGCGACTGGAAGGTCTCCTGCTTCTTGGTCGTCCGCACCGGCCGCGGCTCTGCCTGCGCGACACCGAATCCCAAAAATCCGACCAGAAAATACGCCAACCTCATCGGCCGCACACGATAAGTGCCCGGTCGATTCGCGACAAGATCGCTCTCCGCGTCCCTCCGGCAAAAAAAGTGGCGCTCCCGCAACTTACGTCTATTCTTTCGCCGAATGGGTCGTAAACGCGTGCGTATCGGGAAACTCTCTCTGGGAGAGCGGGAAATGCCATTCATCCTGGGACCATGCGTCATGGAAACCCCCGCCTTCACTCGCCGCATGGCGAAGAAAATCCATGCGATTTGCACGGACCTTGGCGCCAGCTACGTCTTCAAGGCCTCCTTCGACAAGGCCAACCGTAGCTCGGTGAAGTCCTTTCGCGGCCCCGGCATCGAGGATGGCTGTAAGCTTCTCGCCGAGATCGGCGCCGAATACGACGTGCCGGTCACAACCGACATCCACTCGCCCGAGCAGGCCGAGCAGGCCGCGCCTTACATCGATCTGCTGCAAATCCCGGCTTTTCTCTGTCGACAGACCGATCTCATTCTCGCTTCCGGCGCCACCGGCCGCGCCGTGAACGTCAAGAAAGGCCAGTTCCTCGCCCCCTGGGACGTCAAAAATATCGCCGTGAAGCTCGCCGCCGCCGGCTGCAAGGATTTCTGCTTCACCGAGCGCGGCACCACCTTTGGCTACAACAACCTCGTCGCCGACATGCGTTCCATCCCCTGGATGCAGGAACTCGGCTGCTCCGTGATCTTCGACGCCACCCACTCGGTGCAACGCCCCGGTGGCGGCGGCGACACGACGAGCGGCGACGGCGATCTCGCCCCCGTGCTCGCCCGCGCAGCGGTGGCCGCCGGGTGTGATGCCGTCTTCATTGAAACCCACGAAAATCCGTCCCGAGCCCTTTCCGATGGCCCGAACCAGATCCCTCTTCGCAAACTTCCCGCACTTCTGCGCCAGCTCCGCTCCATCCGTGAAATCGTGGCTTAGTCTTCTCCTCGTCGTCCTGCTGCCGGTCGCAGCCATCGCGGAATCGGAAAAGTCCGACAAGGACTCGAAGAAGTCCAAGGCCACGCCGACTCCCGCCTCCACGGAGCAAAAGGAGGACGCCATGCTGCGTGATCTGCCCCAGGGGCAGACCTACACCGGCCTGCGCATTCCGAATTTCAGCCCCACCGGCAAGCTTCTCATGCTGCTCGATGCCAAGGAGGCAAAGCGCGTCGGCGATCGCGACGTCGATCTCACGGAACTCAAGCTCGAGATTCACAACGAGGATGGCACGACCTTCCACGTGACGACCGCCCATTCCGTCTTCAATCTTGACACCCGCATCCTCGCAAGCGACACGCCTACGAAAATCACCCGCGAAGACTTCGTGATCACCGGCGAAAAGGCGGACTTCTATCTCAAGACCAAGTTCGGCCGCATGAAGGGCTCGACCAAGATGATCATCAATTCAGAGCAAGTTAAATGACTCCACTATTCTCCAGCCGGGCGCTCGCCCTCCTTTGCGCCACTGCCGCCCTCGCGACCTCCGGCGGCCTTCGCGCCCAGTCGACTCCCAATTTTTCGCTCGATTCCTCTCCGAGTCCCACGGCGACCTCGTCCGCGAAAAAAGCGGATAACAACCCGCTGGGCATTTCGAGCAAGGACCGCCCGAAGGGCGCCAAGACCGAAATCACGTCGAAGGACGGAGCGACGTTCGACAATGCCACCAGCATCGCCACGTTCGAGGGCAAGGTCGTGGTGAAGGACCCGCAGTTCAACCTCTTCTGCGACAAGCTCACGGTCTATCTCCGCAAGGATCGCAAAGGCATCGACCACGCCATCGCGGAGGGCAAGGTCGTCATCGTCCAGGACAATACGAACGACAAGGGCGAAGCCGTGAAATCGATCGGTCGCGCCGACAAGGCCGTTTTCGAGCCCGCCACCGGCGACGTCACCCTCTCCGTCTGGCCGCAGCTCCAGCAAGGCATCAACAATCAGGTCGCCACCTCGGCCGAAACCGTCATGATTCTCAACCGCGCCGGCCGCCTCAAGACCATCGGCGGCAGCAAGGCCACGTTCGTCGACGCCGACAAGAGCGCCGGAAGTTCCCAATGAGTGCCAGCGCAGAACCCATGACCGCTCCCGCCACCGCCACCACCGAGGACACGCGCAAGCCGCTTCTCGAGACCGACAAACTCGTCAAAGTCTATGGCGGTCGTGCGGTCGTCAATGGCGTGGACATCAACGTCAAGAAGGGCGAGATCGTCGGCCTGCTCGGCCCGAACGGCGCCGGCAAGACGACGTCATTCTACATGATCGTCGGCCTCGTGAAGCCGAACGGCGGCCGCGTATTCTTCCAGGGCATTGACGTCACCAGCCAGCCCATGTATGTCCGCGCCCGCCATGGCATGGGCTACCTCCCGCAGGAGGAATCCATCTTCCGCAAGCTCACCGTTGAGCAGAACATCATGGCCATTCTCGAGACCACGAAGGCCTCGAAGGCCGAGCGGAAATCCCGCTGCGCCGACCTCCTCACGCAATTCGGCATCGAGCACGTCGCCCGCCAGGAGGCGCTCACGCTCTCCGGCGGTGAAAAGCGCCGCCTCACGATCGCCCGCTCGCTGGTCACAAACCCATCACTGCTCATGCTCGACGAGCCCTTCAGCGGCGTGGATCCCATCGCCGTCTTCGACGTCCAGCAGATCATCACCGATCTCCGCAAGGACGGCCTCGCCATCATCATCACCGATCACAACGTTCGCGAGACGCTGAACATTGTGGACCGCGCCTACCTCATCTTCGAGGGTCGCGTGGAGAGCCAGGGCAACAAGGACTTCCTCCTCAACGACCCCATCAGCCGCAAGCTCTACCTCGGCGAGAGCTTCACGATGTAAGGACAGATCCCTTTCGCGCGATGCCAGAGAAATCCCCGATTCGCGCGACGCCTCTCACGGTCGGCCAGTTTTACGCGAACCACGCCGAGCAGCTCGGCCTGCGTCTCGAGGGCCTGTCCCTCGGGATGAACCGCGTCATCCGCGAGCCGACCATTAATCGGCCCGGTCTCGCCCTCGCTGGATTCTATAGTTACTTTGCGAGCCGGCGCGTGCAGGTCATCGGGAACTCCGAACTCAGCTACCTGAAATCGCTCAAAGCTCCCGTCCTTCTGGAGCGCTGCCGGGAGCTGTTCTCCCGCAAGATTCCGTGCCTCATCGTCGCCCGCGACGCGGCCATTCCCTCGGTCCTCCTCCAGCAGGCCGCCGAATTCGAGACGCCCATCTTTCGAACGCCGATCATCACGATGAAGTTCATCAATGCGGCCACGATCGCCCTCGAGTTCGAGTTTGCGCCCTCGACGTCGGAATACGGCAGCATGATGGATATTCAGGGCATCGGCACCCTGATCCGCGGCGCCAGCGGCATTGGGAAAAGCGAGTGCGTGCTCGGCCTCATCGAACGCGGCTACAGCCTTGTCAGCGACGACATTACGAAGATCAAAGCCATCGAGGGCCGCGAGCTTGTCGGCATGTCGTCGGAACTCACCCGCTTCCACATGGAAGTCCGTGGCATTGGGATTATCAATGTCGCATCCATCTTCGGCGTCGGCAGCGTCCGTCCCGAGAAGCGTCTCGACCTCGTCGTGTCACTTATGGATTGGCACGAAGTCGAAGACGTGGATAGGTTGGGCATCGATCGCGACTACTACGAGGTCCTCGGCATCCGCGTTCCGCACGTCACCCTGCCCGTGCGCACCGGTCGGGATCTGGGGCGTCTCGTGGAAGTGGCCGCGCTCGATCAGAAACTCAAAAGCATGGGACATAACACCGCACTCGAATTCAACCAGCGCCTGCTTTCCATGATGCAGCAAAATCCTGAGCGATAAGATTTACCATGGGCCTGCTCTCACGAAAAAAATCCACGACCGATGCGGGCCGATGTGCACGCGAGGTGGTCATCCAGAATCGGAATGGCCTCCACGCGCGCCCAGCGGCGATGCTTGTGAAAGTCTCCAGTCGCTTTCGAGCCGAAATCTGGATCGAAAAGGACGGGGAACGTGTCAACGGCAAGAGTATCATGGGTCTCATGATGCTTGCCGCCGGCAAGGGTTCCAAACTCCAGCTCATTGCGGAGGGTGCCGACGCCGACCGCGCCGTCGACGAACTCCAGACACTTATCGAAAGTCGCTTCGGGGAGGAATGATTCTCTGGTTTTCCGGCAAGTTTTCGACACCGCTTCTGTGACGGCGGGCTCATGACCGGAATGACCCTTTGACCCCTTGGGGAAATCCTGTTAGCGATTGCCCGGAATTATGGGCGACGTCGTTGAGTCCCTCGAAAAGCGTTTTGAAGGTATCGCCGTCGCGCCCGGGATCGCTCGCGCCCCCGCCCTCGTCCACTGGGTGGAAGAGGAGGAAATCCCCTTTCGCAAGATTCCGAAGGCCGCGATTCCCGAGGAGATTGCGCGCTTCGAGTCGGCGCTCATCGCCACCCGCGCCGAGCTGCTGGAGATGCAGCAGAAGATCGCCGAGGCCATCGGCACGAGCGATGCCAGCATCTTCGATGCGCACCTCCTCGTCGTCGAAGATCGCACACTGATCGACGAGGTCCTCAAAAGCGTCGAGTCGGAGCTGCACAACGTCGAGTTTGCCTTCAACCTCGTCGCCGATCGGTATTGCAAGACGCTCAACGAGATCGACGATCCCTATCTTCGTGAACGCGTCGTGGATATCGAGGACGTCACCCGGCGCGTGCTCCGGCACCTTCTCGGGAAATCGACCAGCGGCATCCACGCGCATGACGAGCCGCACATCATCATCGGGCACAACCTCACGCCCTCCGACACCGCACTGCTGAATCGCGCCCTCGTGCTCGGCTTCGCCACCGAGGCTGGCAGCAAGACATCGCACACGGCCATCATGGCCCGCTCGCTCGACATCCCGGCGATCGTCGGCCTGCACGACATCACCGATCACATCACGAGCGGCGACCCCCTGCTCATCGACGGCTATCGGGGCATTCTCATCGTCCATCCTTCGCCGCAGACGATTCAGGAATACGACGCCTACGAGCGCGAGAAAGACCTCGTCGAGGAGCGGCTGGAACTCATCCGCGACACGACCAGCACGACCGCGGACGGCATCAACATCACGCTTTCGGCGAACATCGAGTCGCCCGCGGAGATGGATGACGTCATCGAGCACGGCGCCGAGGGTGTCGGCCTCTATCGCACCGAGTTTCTCTTCCTCAATCGCGAGGAGCCGCCGAGCGAAGACGAGCAATACGAAAACTACCGCATCGTCGCGGAGCGCAGCGCGCCGCATTCCGTGATCATCCGCACTCTCGACATCGGCGGCGACAAGGAGGCATCCGGCCTCGACCTGCCCGAGGAGGAAAACCCCTTCCTCGGCTGCCGCGCGATCCGCCTCTGCCTCGAGCGCCCCGAGATCTTCAAACCCCAGCTCCGCGCCATCCTTCGCGCCGCCGTTCATGGCCACGTGAGGCTGATGTATCCCATGATTTCCGGCCTCGGCGAATTTCGTCAGGCCAACGCCATCCTCGAGGAATGCAAGGCCGAGCTGCGCGCGGAAGGGACGGCCTTTCGGGAAGATGTCGAAGTCGGCCTCATGATCGAGGTTCCGAGCGCCGCGCTGTCCGCCGACCTTCTCGCCAGAGAGGCCAAGTTCTTCAGCATCGGCACGAACGATCTCATCCAGTATGCGATCGCCGTCGATCGCGTGAACGACCGGATCGCCCACCTCTACAAGCCGACGCATCCTGCCATTCTTCGACTCATCCGGATGGTCGTCGAAGCCGCCCGCGCAAACAATATCTGGACCGGCGTCTGCGGGGAAATGGCGGGCGACATCGTGCTCACGCCGTTGCTTCTCGGACTCGGCATCGACGAACTCAGCACCAGCGCCACGCTCGTGCCACGGGTCAAGAAGGCCGTGCAAAGTCTCTCGCTCACGGACTGCCAGGCGCTCGCAGAGCAGGCCCTGCGCTCCAGCACGTCGAGCGACATCCTCCAGCTCTGCGTCGACCTCGCGCGCTCGCGCTACGACGACCTCGTCTCGTAGCTCCTAGCGCCGCGAAGGCGTCGGCTCGGGCTCCGCGCGATCCTTATACCAGAGAATTCCTCGCGTCTTCAGGTTCGCGATGAAAATCTTCAGGTTTTCCGCCATCCGGCGGTCGCCGATGAGGGTGCCGAGCGCGCCCTTGCCGTTTCGCGCATCCCGCACGAGCAGGCGGACTTCGACCATCGTCTTGTCGAACGACTCCGCCGCGTCCTTCGTTGCGGCCAGCGTGTCAGTGGTTTTGTCGACCGTCACCGTCACGTGATTCACCGTTTCGGTGACTTGCTTCATCGCCGTCGCAGCCTGCTCGACAATGCCATCGAGCTTCCTGGACGCCGCGCTGAATTCCGCCGTCGTCGTCCTGAGATTCTGCACCGTCTCGCCCACGGCCTTCACCGTCGGCTTGTCGAGCACCTCGGTGTTCAGGCGCGTGACGACCGTATCGATATTCTTCACCGCCGCGCGCACGTCCTCGAGCAGCTTGCCGCCCTCGCCCGCCAGCTCGGTGATGCCGCCGGCATCGCGCTTGCCGACGATCGTCGTGCCCGGCGCAATCGCCTTGTAGTTCTCGATGTCGAGAGTCGCCGGCATCGTGATGTCCACGAAGCTGTCGCCGAGCAGGCCGGAGCTGCCGATCGTGAAGGCCGATCCTTCCGGAATCTGCACGCCATCATAGATCTTCAGCATCACGTAGACGCCCCGCATGTTATCGAGCACATACGGGCCGTCCTTCACGGTGCCGATCTTCGCGCCAGCCAGCAGCACGTCCGCGCCAGAGAAGAGGCCGCTCGCATTCGGGTATTCCACCCGTAGCTCGTAGAACTTCTTCAGCCCGTCACCAAACCGGCCGAAATAGACGACCATCGTGCAGATGGCCACCAGCCCCAGTAATATGAAGAACCCCACCCGGGCCTGCGTCACTTTTTCCGAACTCATTCGCGTCTCCTTCCTTTATTCGGCTTCGTCCGAGCGTCCATCCACAAAATCGCGAATCACCGGATCCTCGCTCTGCTTCAACTCCTCCACCGTGCCATAAAAATAAACCTTCCCGGCGTTCAACAGCGCGACGCGGTCCGCGATGTGATAACAGCTCACCATATCGTGGGTCACCACGATGGACGTCACAGCGAGCTTGCGCTGCATGCGCCGGATCAGGCGATTGATGCTGTCCGAAACGATCGGATCCAGCCCCGCCGTCGGTTCGTCGTAAAGAATCACTTCCGGCGGCGAGACGATCGCCCGCGCGAGAGCGACCCGCTTGCGCATGCCGCCGCTCAGGTTCACCGGCATCTTGTGCGAATGGCCGGCCATGTTCACCATTGCGAGAGTCTCGTCGACCTTGGTCGCGATCACGGCCTCGTCGCGCTCCCCGCGTTCGCGCAGGGGAAACGCGACATTTTCGAAAACCGTCATCGAGTCGAACAACGCGCCGTCCTGAAACACCATCCCGATCTTGCGGCGCACGCCCTCGAGCTGCCGCTCGGTGAAATGCGTGATGTCCTCCCCCTCGACGAGGATCTGCCCCGAGATCGGCTTCATCAGCCCGATGAGATGGCGCAGGAACACGCTCTTGCCTCCGCCACTGCGGCCCAGCAGCACGAGCGTTTCGCCCTTGATCACCGGGATCGAAAATCCGCGCAGGATCTCCTGCGTGCCAATGCGCTGCACGAGGTCGCGCACATCGATCATCACGGCACTCATCCGCTCACCCCCGCCGGAAAAAAGATGTTCAGGAACATCGTCAGGAAGAAGTTCGCGATCAGCACCGCGAGCGAGGAAATCACCACCGCCTCGGTCGTCGCCCGGCCCACGCCGACGGCGCCGTCGCGAGCGTGCAGCCCCTCGCGACAGGCCACGAAAACGATGATCACCGCGAAAACGACGCCCTTGATGACGCCCATGAAAATGTCCTCCGCCTCGGTAAACTTATACATGTTCAGCATGTAGTAGGCCGAGCCAACCCCGAGCACCTGCGTCGCGACGAGATACGCCGCGAGCATTCCGAAGAAGATGCATTCGCCCACGAGCAGCGGCAGGGAAACCAGCATCGCCAGCGCTCGGGGCACCACGAGATAGTCCACCGGATGCACCGCCAGCGCGCGCAGCGCATCGATCTGCTGCGTCACCTTCATCGTGCCCAGCTCGGCGCTCATCGCCGCGCCCACGCGTCCGGCCACCATCAACCCCGTGAGCACCGGCCCCAGCTCGCGACACATCGCGACCGAAACCACCGGCCCGACGGCGGACTCCATGTTCAAACGCGCGAATTGAAAATACGTCTGCGCGACAAAGACCGCGCCGGTGAAGGCCCCGGTCACGATCACGACCATCTGCGAACCGAAGCCGATGTGACTGATCTGCCGCAGCGTCAGGCCCAGCCGCACGCGTCCGGCGAAAACCGAAGCGAACGTCTCACCGGCCAGCACGCCGACCTGGCCGAGATACGTGCAGAAGGCGGCAAACGCGCCTCCGAAAACTCCGAGGAGGAGATTCATTACGAACGGAGGGCGGAAAGAGGAAGGGACGCGGAAATCTTTCCGCCAATCACACGCTCAACCTCTGCGTCTTCTTCTTGTCGGAATTCACTTCCGGAGGAAGCGCGCCGACGAACCTGGCCTGCAAACCGGACTTGTTGAAGATCGACTTTAGGGCGGAAAGCGCCGGCGCGTGATCGCCGAATTCCATGTAAACGATGTCGTGGTTCGTATCGACCTTGTAGCGGATGCCCGGCAGCGAATCGAGCTCGAGCGCAAGGGCCATCATTTTATCGGGGCTCCGCACCCCGGCGGCATAAATTTCGACCTCCACCATGCGGGAATCATTCCCCCGCCGCGGAAACGTGGCAAGGGACTTTTTCGCCAAAACCCCCAGGCCGAGACCGTTTCTCACGATTCAGACTTCGGGGTGATGCGCACGAAAAGCGTGGCGGCAAAAATGACGAATGCTCCCCCGACGCCGAGGGCAAGGAATTCGACGCCAGGCACGAAGACTGGTCGCGCTTCGCCGATGCCGGCCTCTTTCTTCGGAGCCTGCGTCTGCGTCCATTCGAGTCGGCCGCCCAGACCGGCCCAAAGGCCGACCGTGCCGACGAGCAGAAGCAACGCAAACGCGCGAAGCACCATCCTCATGGCCGGCTAGCTCGTGAGCGCGACCTCCGCCTGCTCGGACTGGAGATTGCCATGTTTGCCGAAGCTCTCGGCCACGCTCCGTGGGCGAGCCTGCGAATCATCGGTGCCGCCAAACTTCACGCCGACGATCTTGCTCACGCCATGCTCCTCCATCGTCACGCCGAACACGGTGTCGGCGCGGGCGATGGTGCGCTTGTTGTGCGTGATGACGACGAACTGGCTCTGCGCCACGAAGCGATCGAGGATCTTGATGAACCGCGAGATGTTCGACTCGTCGAGCGGCGCGTCCATTTCGTCGAGCACGCAGAACGGGCTCGGCTTCACCATGTAGATCGAGAAGAGCAGCGCGACGGCGGTCATCGTCTTCTCACCACCGGAGAGCAGCGTGATGCTCTGGAGCTGCTTGCCGGGCGGCTTCGCGATGATCTCGATGCCGCTCTCGAGCGGATCGCTCTCGTCGGTGAGCAGCAGGTTCGCCTTACCGCCGCCGAAAAGCTCGGTGAACATTTCCTGAAAATTCACGCGGATCTTCTCGAAGGTCTCGGCGAAGAGTTCCTTCGTCGTGCGATTGATCTTCGAAATGACCTCCAGCAACTCGGCCTTCGAGTTCACGAGGTCGGTATTCTGCTGTTCGAGGAAGGCGTAACGCTGCTCGAGTTCGTCGTATTCCTGGATGGCGTCGAGATTCACCGGGCCCATGCTGTCGAGCTTCCCAGACAGTTCCGCGACAAGTTCCTCGACGCGACCCCACGGCACGGAACCGGATTCCTCGTCGGAAACGGGCGCAACCTCGACCGGCGCCTCGGCATTCTCCGCGGCTTCCTTCGCCTTGCGGTCGCGGAGCGCGACGATCAGAGCGTAGCTGTCGGGCTGAAAATCCGCGAGTGTCAGCTGGTAGCGTTGCGCGACATGCACGCAGACATTCTCGATGCGCATCTCGAGCTGGGTGCCGCGCACCTCGAGGCGACCGCGGGAATCCTGCAACTCGCCGAGCTGCCGCCGCGATAGCCGCAGGGCGGTCTCGAGGGCCTCGACGCTCTCCTGAATCTCGCTGCGCTGCGCGACGAGGCCGGAGATTTCCTGTTCGCCGGTCTCGAGCAACAGCCGCCAGTTCTCGATGCTCGATTCGAACTCCGCCGACTCCGCGCGGAGGTTCGCAATGCGCGCCTCGTATTCGGAAATGTCGCGCTCGCGCTGGACGAGCAATTCGCTCAACTCCGCCACGCGCGCCGCGAGCGGGCCACGCTGCCGGGCCAGCGCCTCCTGCTGCTGGCGCTCGGTCGCCACGCGCACGCGCAGCTCGTTCAATTCATCGGTCGCGCCGCGTTCGCGGTCCCGCGCCGCGTCGATCCGCGCCGCGGCCTCGCCCTGGCGCTGCCGCGCCTCGGTCAGCGCATCCTCGAGACCGCTCATGCCGCTCTCGAGTTCCGCCGCGCGCACCGCGGCCTCGCCGACGGATTGCTCCAGCGAACCGGCCTCGCGCGTGAAATTCTCCAGGCGCCGCTCGGCCTCGCTCTGCTGGCGCTCGAGGATGCTCACCTCGCTCTGCGCCGTGGAATTCGCGACCTGCGCGCCCTGCACGACTTCCCGCGCCGTGCGCAGGCGGTCCTGGGCGGCATCGAGTTCGCTCACCGCGATTTCGCGCTTCGCCGCCGCTTCCGCGACGACGGCCTGACTCGCGGCCAGCTCCTTCTCGAGGGCGAGAATCTGGTTCTTGCGAGTGAGCACCGAGTTCGTCGTGTCGCCCGTGCGACCGCCGTGAACGATGCCTTCACGGGTGATGAAATCGCCGTCGAGCGTCACGAAGCCCAGCGCAGGATGCTGCGCCTTCAACGCGAAAGCCGTCTCGATGCGCTCGACCACCGCCACGTCCGCGAGCAGCCGGCGCGCAAGTTCGCCTGCGGAATCGGTGACCTTGATGGAATCGCAGGCCCATTGGATCGCGCCCTCCGGAAGGCTGGCGTCGCTGAAGGGATGCTCGGCGCCGAGCCAGTCGCGCGGCACCACCGCTGCGCGGCCAAGCTTCTTGCCGCCGAGGGTGAGCACGGCCGCCTCCGCCACCGCGGGATCCTTGAAAACGATCGCCTGCAGGTTGCCCCCGAGCGCGGCCTCGATCGCGGGAATGAAGCGCGCGTCCACCTCGATGAACGACGCCAGCGCCCCGTGCAGCGCCGATTTGAAAAAGTCGGGATTATCGAGACCACGAAGGACGGCCTGCGTGCCTTCGCCGAAACCTTCGCCGGCCTCCGCGAGCTGGCGCAGCACTTCGAGCTTCGACTCCTGCTCCGCGAGCGTGCGATTGGCGGCGTTCAATGCCGTCTCCACGAGCTGGCGGGCACGCTGCGCGTCGTCATGCGCCATCTGTGCCTCGTCGGCCTCGGTCTGGGCCGCGACCAATTCGGCGGCGCTGGCTTCGAGCCGGCTCTGCGCCTCGAAAGCCCGGCCCTGCGCGGCGGCCAGGGCCTCGTGCGCGCCAGCTTCCTCGCTCTTGAGGATCTGCAACCGCGCTTCCCCCGCTTCGCGGCGGCCGGCGGCGGCGGAGACATCCCGTCGCAGGTTGCTCAGGCGCGCCTCGATCTGGCCGATCTCGGCATTCAGCGCCTGCGCGGCGCGCTCCTCGCCGGAGCGATCCTCGCGCGCCAGCCGCACGCGCTCGTTCGCGTCGTGCAGCTGCTGTTCGCCCGAGCGCAGGAGGTCGAGCATCTCAGCGATCATCGCCTCGGTGCGCGCGATCTGGCTTTCCTGCTCGCGGCGCTTCTCCTCGCAGGCCGCAATCTCGAGGCGATTGCGCTCGATCATGGCCTCGGCCTCGTTGCAGCGCTCGGCGTTCGACGCGATCTTCGTCTCGGCGGAGTAGATGCGATTGCGCTGCGTCTGGATCCCTTCGCGCGTGGCATTCACCTGCTCCTCGAGCTCGGCGAGCTGTCCTCGGAACGTGCCGAGATCCAGCTCCTGCCCCTCGATCTCGCGTTCGAAGTTCGCGCGGGCGTTCTCGAGGCCGGCCAGTTGCGCCTGCGTGCTCTCGAGCTCGACGCGGAGATTCGTGTAATTGCGGTGCGAAAGGTGCGTATCGAACGTGCGCAGGTCCTCCATCAGCGCCTGGTAGCGGCGGGCCTTGCCGGCCTGGCGCTGGAGCGAGCCGATCTGGCGTTTGACCTCCTTGATGATGTCCGCGACGCGCACAAGATTCGCCTCGGTATAGTCGAGTTTGCGGAGCGCCTCTTTCTTCTGCGCCTTGTATTTCGTGATGCCGGCGGCCTCCTCGAAGATGGCGCGGCGGTCTTCCGGGCGACTCGAAAGGATGTCGGCAATCTTGCCCTGTTCCATGATCGAGTAGGCGCTGCGGCCGATACCCGTATCCATGAAGAGTTCGTGAATGTCGCGCAGGCGGCACGGCGCCTTGTTCAGCAGATACTCGCTCTTGCCGTCGCGAAAGACGCGGCGCGTGATGCGCACCTCGTTCCACTCGACGCCGAGTTCTTTCTCGCAATCCGAAAACGTCAGCGACACCTCCGCCATGCCGAGCGCCTGGCGGCTGTCCGTGCCGCTGAAAATCACGTCCGCCATCTCGCCGCCGCGCAGCGCCTTGGCGGACTGCTCTCCGAGCACCCAGCGCAGGGCGTCGAGCACGTTCGATTTGCCGCAGCCGTTCGGTCCCACGACCGCCGTCACGCCTTGATTGAACTGCAACGTGGTCTTCGGGGCAAAAGACTTGAACCCGATCATTTCGAGGGATTGAAGATACATGGCGTTGCTTTAAATTCGGTTCGCAGGCTAGCCCCCGCTAGCAGCCGCAATCAATTCAAAAACACAATTGGCAGGGAAAATTCCACAGGCCAACCACAATATATTGTATATTCCATGAACGAAGACCCCATCGGCCTCCTGTTGAAATTTCTCCGTTTTCCAACGATTTCGACCCAAACCGAGCACGCCGAAGACCTTCGCCAATGTGCCGGCTGGCTCGCCAACCTCCTGCAAACCATCGGCCTGCACGCCGAGGTCCTCCCCACCGCCGGCCAGCCCGTCGTCCTTGCCCACACGACGCCCGATCCCGCCAAGCGCACCGTCCTTTTCTACGGACACTACGACGTCCAGCCGCCCGACCCGCTCGAGCTCTGGGAGACCCCGCCTTTCGAGCCGAGCCTGCGCAACGAGCGCATCTACGCCCGCGGGTCGACCGACAACAAGGGCCAGATTCTCGCCCACATCCTCGGCGTGAAGGAAACCCTCGCCGCCACCGGCACCACGCCCGTGAACGTGATCTTCCTCATCGAGGGCGAGGAGGAAATCGGCAGCCCGAGTCTTCAGGCCTTCCTCCACGAGCATCGCGACAAGCTCGCCTGCGACGTCATTTGCATTTCGGACAACGGCATGGTCACCGACTTCCATCCGACACTTTCCTACGCCATGCGCGGCATCGCGGCCATGGAGGTGCGCGTCAAAGGTCCTTCCGTGGACCTCCACTCCGGCGTCTACGGCGGCGCGGTCATGAATCCCGCCACCGCCGCCGCCCGCCTTATCGCCAGCCTGCACGACGCCGACGGTCGCGTGGCCATCCCCGGTTTTTACGATTCCGTGGAACCCCTCGCCGATTGGGAACGCGCCGCCGCCGCCACGCACCCGAGCTCCGACGCCGACATTCTCGAGCAAACCGGCTCCCCCGCCCTTTTCGGCGAGGCCGGCTACAGCGCGGTCGAGCGGATCGGCGCCCGCCCCACCGCCGAGGTCAATGGCATCGGCGGCGGCTACCAGGGCGAAGGCACGAAAACCGTGCTGCCGGCCGAAGCCTTCTTCAAACTCACCTTCCGCCTCGTTCCCTCGATGGAACCGGAAAAGATCCTCGATCTCGCCGAGGCCCACATTCGCGCCAACTGTCCGCCCGGCGTCACCCTGGAGATCGAGCGCGGCCACAGCGGCCTGCCCTATTTCTCGAATCCCATGTCGCCCGATGGCCAGGCCGTCCAGCGCGCCCTCGAGCGCGTCTTCGGCGCGAAGCCCAGCCTCTATCGGGAAGGCGGCAGCATTCCGATTCTCACCATCTTCAAGCAACTGCTCGGCGTCGACTCCCTGCTCCCCGCCCTCGCCTCGCCCGACTGCGCCGCGCATTCGCCGAACGAGAACTTCCCCGTGCGCAACTTCCACGCCGGCATCGCCCTCAACCAGGAGCTGCTCAAGGAATTCGCGACCGTCCCACGCATCGGGATCCACGGCTACAAGGGCGACGTGCCGAAGCCATCGACGGCCGCATCGATCGCCTGAGATAGAAAAATCCAACTTTCATCTTGCGCCACGAAATTCAGCAGCTACCTTCTCCCATCCAATCGCGGGATGGAGCAGTCTGGTAGCTCGTCAGGCTCATAACCTGAAGGTCGTAGGTTCAAATCCTACTCCCGCAACCACTTTTAAGGCCCTTGTAAGTCAAGCACTTACAAGGGCTTTTGGCTTCTTGATTTTCTCCGTTTTCGGCGACTGTGCCCGCATCTGTGCCGCAACCAAGGCCGGTGAGGCCCAGCGGACATAGCGTCAACTTTTTTGACGAATGGCCGCGTTGCAATTGATACCCGCACAGGCCTTTCAATCTTCGAGTCAGGCGGCGGAACCTTTTCCGAAGGCAACCACGTTTCCTGGAAATCCGATGCGCCGACTGGCGCGCAGGAAGTCACCAACCAATCCTCAGGAGAGATCTGCCGCGGTTATTTTCTCAATCACCGAGTTCCAGCGACGCTTCTTAAAGCTAATCTTTAAGCGGCCACCGCTAACTGTTTCCCAGAGGCAAATGATACCGGGTGCCTTTGAGTGCACCAGTTCGAGTAAGAACGCCCGCCTGCAGGAGAAAGTCAGTTTCCAAGGGATCCAGCTTCTTCTGGTCATAGCGAAACCGTGGCCAATCCTCCTGTTCCCAGTTCCATTTACGATGTGCCATGAGGGATATTTCTCTTCAGTATAACTCACAATACAGCACTCTCATGAGCTATATTCCCAGCCTTTATCGCTCACCCCGCGTCGGATCGCGATACGAAAGGATCAAGCCTCGGAGCAGCGGCCTATCCTTCGCTTCATATCTACCTTCCCTCGCTGGCACCTTAAGAAGGTGAACCCCCGGGGGGGTGCGTGCCTGATCTCATTTGAGCGCAAGTCAGCCCAAAAGCCGCAATACAAGACAAACTTCGTCTTGAGGTTCATGTCCCATTGAACCGCGAGGGCCCTTGCCGACTTTTCATCCGATCGAGACCGTGACGGCCGGACAAAATCCAAGGGGCGTTCGATTGTGCGCTCGAGTAAACGAGACTCCGTGATTCCAGTTCTCGTGTGGCGGGAAGCTGAATCTTTCCGAGCGAGCAACCCACATGCCGCAAATCCCGCCAGCCCGAGTTTTCCTGATATCCTGGCCCCTTCAGCCGGAATTTGCCGCATTCTCCCTCTGGCCCGCGCCAGACTTTTCCAGGGAACTCATCGCCTTTCCAGACGGCGCATCCAGCAACAGAGCCGTCAGCTCGTGGGCTTCCTGGCGGGATGGCGTGCGAATGATTTCCCTCCGCCCCCGGGCGGTGGCCACGTGCACGACCCACATCGGCGGCGAGAGCAGGCAACCCACGGCCCCGACCAATCCCGAGCTCAGGAGCAGAAACGGCGGAAACTGCTGCCCCGCGGAAAGGACAAGCCAGCCTGCGCCCGCAACCCCTGCCGAAAAGAAACCCAGGAGCGGGAGCCGGCGGCGGTCGATCACCGACGCCGAGTAGATCTCGGTGCGAGGAATGAACTCCGTTCCGAGCACGATGCCGTCCTCGGCGACCCTGGGCCGCCGGTTCTCGATGGGGGAAGCCATGATTGCCTGTCTTTGCCCAAACAGGCCGCATTTTCCGTTCCGATCGGCGAATCGAATCACCCCGTCGGTGGAATTTCGGTGGCGAATCAGGCCCTCTCCTGAAGCTCGGCGATGGCTTCGCCCAGCTGCCGGGCGCCGACTGGCTTCGTGAGATGCCGATTGAAGCCCGCTCGCAGGCACCGCGCGACATCATCATCGCCACCGTAGCCCGTGAGCGCGATGGCCGGCGTATCGCAGAAAGGACGGATCCCGTGCATGAGGCTCACGCCGTTCCCGTCCGGCAGTCCCACGTCGCTGATGATAAGATCGAACCGGTTCCCGATCACAACGCGAACGGCCGCTTCCACGGAATCTGCAGACTGAACGGTGTGGCCCATCATCGCGAGCAAGTTTCCGATGGCCAGCGCCGTGTCCGGGTGGTCCTCGACGAGCAGAATGGAAAGCGAAGGATTTGGAGCAGGATCGGTCATCGAATCGAAATAAAAGGCGGTCGATATTCCGCCCTGTTCAAACAATACGGATCGCGCCACGAATCGGCCATCAGGGACTTGCCCGATTGCGGCCCGCAGGCGGCGTTTCTAGGGTGTGGCCCCGCATGGAAAACTCTTTCGTTCTCGCTCGATGAGCCCGACCCCTCCGACGAAGGCCGCCCCTTCGTCCACCAACCGCATGCCCCTCGCACTCGGACTAACCGCCGTCATTCTCTTCTTCGCGGTGAGCGGCGGCATCTCCTCTCGCAATATCAGTTTTGTCGCCAACGATGCCCAACAGGTCGCGCACACGCACGAAGTGATCACGGCGCTCGACGAGGTGTTGTCGCTGATGAAAGACGCCGAGACGGGCCAACGGGGATTTCTCATCACCGGTGATGAACGCTATCTCGAGCCCTTCACGGCAGCCCGCGCCAATATCGACAACCGGATCCGCGAGGTGGAGTCGCTCGTCGCCGACAACTCCGCTCAGCTGGCGCTGATCCCCTCGATCAAGACGCAGATCGCCGCCAAATTCGCGGAGCTGGACGAAACCATTACCATGCGCCGAACTTCGGGTCTCGAAGCCACGCGCGCGATCGTCGTGACCGACCGCGGAAAGATTGCCATGGATTCCCTCCGCGGAAGCATCTCCCGGATGGAGGCCTCCGAGAACAAGCTGCGCGACGACCGCGTCGCTGCGATGCACGACGCCTACCGCACCGCCATCGCCAGTAGCATCCTCACCGCCCTGCTCGGCATCGTGCTGTCGGTGGTGATTGCCATTCTCATTCACCGCGCGCTCGCGGCCCGACGCCGTCAGGAATGGTTACAAACCGGCCGGCTCGGCCTAGCAAATGCGATGTTTGGCGAGCAACGGATGGAGGCACTCGGCGAGGGCATTCTCAACTTCCTCGTCAAATACTTCGACGCCCACGCCGGAGCTCTATTCACCCGCGAAGGCTCGCGTTTCAAACGCACGGCGACCTACGGCGTTCCCGCCGACGGCCCGATTCCCCTCCACTTCGAGCCGGGCGACGGGCTCCTCGGCCAGGCCGCGGCGGAAAGCTCCACCGTCGTTATCAACAACGTGCCAGACGGCTACCTCACGATCGGCTCCGGCCTCGGTCACGGCAATCCGCGCCAGCTTGTCATTACCACCGCATCCTCGGACAAGACCGTGAACGCCGTGCTGGAACTCGGCTTCATTCATCCGTTGAACGAGGAAACCCTCGAACTCCTGCGGCAGGTTTCCGAACCGATCGGCGTGGCCGTGAAATCCGCGCTTTATCGCGAAAACCTCCAGCAGCTTCTCGAGGAAACCCAGCGCCAGGCCGAGGAGCTCCAGTCGCAAAGCGAGGAGCTGCGGGTGAACAACGAGGAGCTTGAAGAGCAGGGACGCGCCCTCAAGGAGTCGCAGGCCCGGCTCGAGCAGCAACAGGCCGAGCTCGAGCAGACGAACTCCCAGCTCGAGGAACAAACCCAGCTTCTCGAGCGCCAGCGGAACGACCTCTCCCATGCGCAGGTCGCCGTGCAAGCGAAGGCCGACGAACTCGAGCGCGCGAGCCAATACAAGTCGGACTTTCTCGCGAACATGTCGCACGAGCTGCGCACGCCGCTCAACTCCTCGCTCATCCTGTCGAAACTGCTCGCCGACAATCCGTCCGGAAATCTCACCGACGAGCAGGTCAAATACGCGCAGACGATCCAGTCCTCCGGAAATGACCTGCTCGCGCTCATCAACGACATCCTCGACCTCTCGAAGATCGAGGCCGGCCACATGGAGGTGCATCCCGAACCGGTCGCCGTCAGTCGCCTGTTCGCTGATCTCACCCGTGTCTTCGAGCCGGTCGCCCGGGAGAAAGGCCTCGAATTCTCGACCGTCATCGCGACGGATTGCCCGGAGGTCATGGAAACCGACCGGAAACGGATCGAGCAGATCCTGCGCAACCTTCTCTCGAACGCCATCAAGTTCACTCAACAGGGCGGCGTGGAGCTTTCGGTCGGGCGCACCGCCGAAGGTCGACTCGACTTCGCCGTGCGCGACACCGGCATCGGCATCGCCGAAGAGCACCAGGTCGCGATCTTCTCCGCCTTCCATCAGGCCGACGGAACGATCAGCCGCAAATATGGCGGCACCGGGCTCGGACTCTCGATCTCGCGAGAGCTTGCCCACCTTCTCGGCGGCAGCCTCCGGCTCGAAAGCGCGCCAGGCACCGGCAGCACGTTCACGCTCACATTGCCGGAGCAATACACGCCGTCCGCCGCGACGCACACGGCTCCCGCGCCCCGCCCGGCCGCTCCCGTCTTCGCCCCGCCCCCGGCCGCACCTTCGACCAAGGCAGCCTCGGCAACCGCGACCTACATTTACGACGACCGAGAGAAACTCACCTCGGGCGAACGCTCGCTCCTCGTCGTGGAGGACGACGAGTCCTTCGCGCGCATTCTCTACGATCTCGCCCATGAGATCGGCTTCCGCTGCCTGCTCGCAACCACCGCGGAGGAGGCCCTGAACGTCGCCCGGCAATACATCCCGAGCGCCGTCCTGCTCGACGTCGGCCTGCCCGACAATTCCGGCCTCTCCGTGCTCGATCGCCTCAAGCGCGACACCCGCACCCGGCACATCCCCATTCACGTCATCTCGGCGGATGACCACTCGCAGACCGCCCTGTCCCTCGGCGCCGTCGGCTACATCGTAAAACCGGTCAATCGCGCCGAACTCGTCGAGGCCCTCGAACAAATCGAGGGACGCATCGCCGGCGGGCGCCGCCACATCCTCATCGTCGAGGACGACGCCGTGCAGCGCGACAGCCTCACGAAACTTCTCGGCTCGAACGACGTGGAGGCCGAGGCCGTGGGCACCGCGGCGGAATGCCTCGCGCGACTGAAGGCCGAGCCGTTCGACTGCATGGTGCTCGATCTCTCGCTGCCCGATGCCTCCGGGTATTCGCTGCTCGAAACTCTCAGCCGGGAAGACGCCTATTCGTTCCCGCCGGTCATCGTCTACACCGGCCGCGATCTCTCGACCGCCGAGGAGCAGCAACTCCGGCGCTACTCGAAGTCCATCATCATCAAGGGCGCAAAATCTCCCGAGCGCCTCCTCGACGAGGTGACGCTCTTCCTCCACCGCGTCGTCTCGGAGCTTCCGCCCGAACAACAGAAGATGCTCGAGAAGGCCCACAATCGCGACGCCATTCTCGAAGGCCGCCGCATCCTCGTCGTCGAGGACGACGTTCGGAACATCTACGCCCTCACGAACATCCTCGAACCCCGCGGCGCAATCGTTCAAATCGCCCGAAATGGCCGCGAAGCCCTCGATGCCCTGGAGAAAAGCAAAGCCGGCGACCCCGGCGCCATCGATCTCGTGTTGATGGATGTCATGATGCCGGAAATGGACGGACTTGCCGCCACCCGAGAAATTCGCCGACAGGCCTCGTGGAGGACGCTCCCCATCATCATGCTCACCGCCAAGGCAATGAAGAGCGATCAGGAGCGCTGCCTCGAAGCCGGCGCCAACGACTACATGGCGAAGCCGCTGGACGTGGAGAAGCTCCTCTCCCTCGTGCGCGTATGGATGCCGCGATAAGATGCCCCACAAGACCGAAGACATCGAGATCCGGCTCCTGCTCGAGGCCATCTTCCAGCGTTATCACTACGACTTTCGTGGGTATTCGCTGGCCTCGATCAAGCGACGCCTGAAGCAGGCCAGGGAACGGTTCGGCTGCTCGAGCATCTCGATCCTTCAGGACAAGGTCCTGCACGAACCCGCCATCGTCCCGGAACTGCTCTCGTTCCTTACCGTGCAGGTGAGCGAACTCTTCCGCGATCCGACCTATTTTCAGGCGATCCGCGAAAAGGTCATCCCGCACCTTCGCACCTATCCGTCGCTGAAGGTCTGGATCGCTGGCTGCAGCAGCGGCGAGGAGCTCTACTCCTTCGCCATTCTCTTCCGCGAGGAAGGCCTCGAGGAAAAGACGATGTTCTACGCCACCGACATCAATCCCGAGGCTCTTCGCAGGGCCCGGGCCGGCGTTTACAACCTCGATCGCATCCGTCTCTTTACCGAAAACCACCAAAAATCCGGCGGCCGATCCTCGCTCTCCGACTACTACACCGCCGCCTACGGCAGCGCGAAATTCGACCGCACCCTGCGCACCCGCACCGTCTTTTCCGACCACAGCCTCGTCAGCGACGCCGTCTTCGGCGAGATCCACCTCATCTCCTGTCGGAACGTGCTCATCTACTTCGACCGAGAGCTTCAGGACCGCGCCATCGGCCTGTTCAAGGACTCGCTCATCCGCAAGGGCTTCCTGGGCCTTGGCTCGAAGGAAAGCCTCAGCTTCTCGGCGCACACCGCCGCGTTTGCGGAGTTCTCGCGCGAAGAAAAAATCTACCAGAGGCGCGGCGACCAATGAGTTCCCCGGGATTCGAGGCCGTTGCCATCGGAGGGTCCGCGGGATCGCTGAAAGCCCTCTCGCAGATCCTTCCCGCGCTGCCATCGAGTTTTCCCCTGGCGATCCTGCTCGTCGTGCATCTCCCGCCCGACAAGCCCAGCGTGCTGGCCAATGTGCTGCAGGAAAAATGCGCCGTGGCCGTCCGCGAGGCGCGGGACAAGGAACCGATCCTGCCCGGCACCGTTTATCTCGCGCCGCCCGACTACCACCTGCTGGTCGAATCGAGTCGCCACCTTTCGCTGTCCTACGACGAGCCGCAGCTCTTCTCGCGGCCGTCGATCGACGTCCTGTTCGAATCCGCGGCCGATGTTTACGGCCCCGCCCTGCTCGGCATCGTCCTGAGCGGGGCCAACAACGACGGCGCCCTTGGCCTGAAGACCGTCGTCGCCGAAGGCGGCCTCGGCCTTGTTCAATCCCCCGAGGGGGCCTGCGCCCCCGCCATGCCCCTCGCCGCTCTGGAGGAATGCCGCGAAGCCCGCAGTCTCCGTCCGGAGGAAATTGCCACATTCCTGAGAAATCTTTGTCGCCATGAGCAGTCCTGAAACCGATCCGGTCTACTTCCTCCTGGTCGACGACCTCGAGGGGAACCTCCTTTCGCTGGAGGGCCTCCTGCGACGCGATGGCCTCGTCCTGCTGAAGGCCAGCTCCGGGACAGAAGCTCTCGAGCTCCTGCTCCGCTACGACGTCGCCCTCGCCATTCTCGATGTCCAGATGCCCGGCATGGATGGCTTCGAGCTTGCCGAACTTATGCGCGGCACCGAGCGCACCCGCCGCGTGCCCATCATCTTTCTCACCGCCGGCAGCGCCGACCGGCAGCGCCGTTTCCGCGGCTACGAGGCCGGCGCCGTCGACTTCCTCCACAAGCCAATCGAGCCCGACATTCTCCGCAGCAAGGCCGATGTCTTCTTCGAGCTCTATCTCCAGCGGCGCCAGCTCGCGCGCCAGCGAGACACCCTCGCGCAGGCCGACAAACGCAAGGACGAATTCCTCGCCGTGCTGGCCCACGAGCTTCGCAATCCCCTCACGCCGATCCGCTACGGCCTCGACATGATGCAGCTCGCACCCGGTCGTCCCGTGCCCGAGGACATCCGGGCCATGATGGATCGCCAGCTCGTTCATCTCGTTCGCCTCATCGACGACCTGCTCGACGTCTCGCGCATCGGTCGCGGCAAGATCGACCTCCGCCGCACCCACGTCACGCTGCAATCGATGCTGCAGGCCGCGATGGAGGCCAGCCGTCCCCTCGTCGAATCCAAACGCCACGTCCTGAATCGTGACATTCCCGAGTCCGAACTCTGGCTGAACGCCGACTCCACGCGCATCGCCCAGGTTGTCAGCAATCTCCTCAACAACGCCGCCAAATACACCGCCGAGGGCGGCACGATCGCGCTCTCAGCCCGTGAAGTCGATGGCCAGGCGGTCGTTTCGGTGACGGACAACGGCGTCGGCATCCCGGCCAGGATGCTGCCCGAGATTTTCGACCTCTTCACGCAGGTCGAAAACCGCGGCGAGCTTTCCAAGGGGGGACTCGGGATCGGCCTCGCCCTCGCCCGCCAGCTCGTCGAACTGCACGGCGGCACCATCGAAGGCCACAGCGCCGGCGAGAATCAGGGAAGCACCTTCACCGTTCGGCTGCCCCTCGAGAAGGGCGCGCAATCTCCCGCCCCGACCACGTCACCCGCCAAGATCGACCCGGCGGCTCCCCTCCGCGTTCTCGTCGTGGACGACAACGTCTCCTCGGCAGAAACCACCCGACAAATTCTGTCGATGGTCGGCCACGAAGTCGCTCTCGCCCACGATGGCCCCACCGCCATCGATCTCGCGCGCGAATTCGACCCCGCCGTGATCCTCCTCGATATCGGAATGCCCGGAATGAGCGGCTACGACGTCTGTCGCGAGCTGCGACAGGATCCCGCCTTCGCCCGCACGCTGATGATTGCCCAGACCGGCTGGGGTCAGGAACGCGACCGCCAGCGCACGCGGGATGCGGGTTTCGACCACCACCTCACGAAGCCGGTCAACTTCCAGGAACTCTCCGCCCTGCTCTCGAAGGCGCCCGCCCGGGCTCTTTGAGGCCAGCCCGGTCCGCAGCCAGGCCGGCGAATCAGCGGATCACCTGCACGGGAACGTGCATGACCAGCTCGAGTTCCTCGTCCGGATTGAAGTTGCCCTCGATGGTGGCGTGAGCGTATTCGGCGATCTTGCGGCTCGTCGCCAGCTCGAGGCCCAGACTCATCGCCGTGGAAGCCCCGCCGATCTGCGAAAAATTGTAAGGCTGGAAGAGTTCATCGATTCCCCGGCCGGCAATGGAATCGCGGCGGATGCCCGTGCCGACAATAGACACGTGAAGATTCGGCCCATCGCGCATTTCAATGCGGGTCGCAATGCGAATCCGGTTCGAGCGCTGCGAGGCAAGCCGGGCGAGCTTCCGCACGATCATGAAAATCGCGTCGGACGGTCCGACAACGCGGGCGGCCGAGGAGAGGCGGTCGTCGAGCTCCACCGTCACGTTCCGCTCCGCGAGCGCATCGATCATTGGCTGGAGCAGAACGCTCGGCGCAAAGACCTTTTCCACACCCGCCGCGGCGAGATGCGAGGCCGCGATGTAGTCGACGATCTCCATGAGGATGTCATGCAGATGCGAACCGGACTCCTTGACGTGCTGCGCCCACGAGGCCTGTTCCGGATTCTCGACGCCTTTGGCGAGCAACTCGGAGAAACCCATGATCACGTTCAACGGCGTGTTGAACTCGTGGCAGAGCAGGGCAAAGAAACTGTCGTGCACGCCCATCAGACGCTGCTGAAGGTCCTGTTTGCGCGTATTCTCCTGATCGTAAATCTCGAATCCTCGCGAGATGACCTTTTTCAGCTGGGTCCGCTCGAACGGCTTCGTGAGATAATTGAACGCCCCCAGATTCAGGGCGGAAATGGCGGACTCCGTGCTTTCGAAGGCCGTCAGGATGATGATGTTCTGGCTCTCGCGAATCTTCTTCAGCCGCTGAAGGGTCTCGATTCCGGAAAGGCCCTCCATGCAAAGGTCGAGAATGACCACCGGGAAGGCTTCCCGCATCGACGCTTCGATCGCCTCGGCGCCACTGCCCACGGCGGTGACGTCGTATTCATCCTGAAGGATGTAGCTGAGAGTCTGCCGCACGAGCGGTTCATCATCCACCACGAGCAGCTTGCGAGGAGGGGCCGAGGAAATCATGGCGGCAGGTTAAGACGGTGCGGAATTGAAGAGAACTCTTACCAATTCTTCGTTCGCGTCGCCAGAGGATTGCGGCTGGCTCGGAAGAAAAAATGTGAAAACCAGGCCCATATCCTCCTTAACCCGGGCACTCAGCGTGCCGCCGTGATGTCGGGCGATGAAATAGCTCGATGCCAGAAAGACCCCGAATTCACGGGGATTCCCACCCCGCAGGTTGAAGGGATGCAGCAGGCTGTCCGGCGTGGTGTTCGAGGAAATCGGCGCAAAGTCCTCGAATTCGACCGTCACGCCCAGCGGCTCGTCGTCACCACGATGCGGCTGGATGCGAACCTTCACGAGGCTGTCGCTCGGAAGGGACACAACTTCCTCGGCGATCATGAACCGGAAGAGCTTTTCCATGTGCATTGGCACGCCGAACACCGTCGGGGCGCCGTCCGCAACCTCGACTTCGAGGCGCAACCCCTTTTCCTTGCGCAGGATTTCCGAGTTCGCGATCGAGTTCGCGAGAAGCTCCGCCAGATTCAGCGAACAAAAATCCGCGGCATTAGGCGGCATGCTGATCTGGGCGAGGTCCTTCAAGGTGTTCGCGATCTCGTGAATGTGCGCATTCACGCTGCGCAGAAACTCATTGGACAGCGGTGCGCGAGTCTCGCGTTCGTCGAGGAGCTGGTCGATAAGCAGGGTGACCGGGCAGAGAGCGTTGTGAACGTAATGCCCGATCTTCGCCGCGATCAGCGCGACGTCGTAAGTGCGATTTTCGAGGATCTTGGCCCGCAGGTCGTCGAGCTTTTGCTCGAGGAGACGGTGATCACTGATCTGGCTCTCGTAGTGATCGAGCGCGCGAACGAGCGTCTCCTCGAGGTCGTTCAGCTGCCAGGGCTTCGAGACGAACGAGTAAATCGCGCCTGTGTTGATCGCCTCGATGAGGAGATCGAGCTCGGAATAGGCCGTCGTCAGAATGCGAACGGTATGCGGATATTGCTTCCGGACGAGCTTCAACAGGTCGACACCCGTGGATTCCGGCATGCGCTGGTCGGTAACGATCACCCCGATTTCCTCGTGATGACGTTCCAGTAACCGCAGCGCTTCCTCCGTGGAAGCCGCGGAAAACACGGTGAATCGTGGAGCAAAGGCCCTGGAAAAATACTTCAAAGCCATGGCCTCGTCGTCCACCAGAAGCACACCTTTTCGTCCCATATCGCCCTTATCTCGCACGATCTCGCAGCGCTTACAACCGCGAGATGTCCGCAGCGGAAAATTTTTCCGCCAATACGTGGAGGGCATCCTCCGGACCGTCCGCCGCACCGGCGGGGAAGAAGCCGACGGAAAAATCGCCACCCGTGGAAGCGAGGGTTATCTCCAGGGAACCGCCGCCGCGAGCGAGGGCGAGAAGAGCCTGGAAGACATGGAGCGACACGGCCGGAGTTTCCCGCTCGATGAACAGGCCAAACAGCTGCCGCGAGAAAGCCCCCGCGTCGGCGGCTTTCCCGGTTGCGTCCATGCGGATCCTTATCGCGCCATCGGCGCCGGTTTCCGTCGTCACGCTTTCCGACGAGAGGCCCAACGTCCCGGCGAGAGCGGCGACCAGCGATTCCACCACCGTGGATGCCTCTTCGGCGCCGGCGCGGAAACCTTCCAGCGCATCGAGCGACGCGGCGGCGTTGCGGTATTCATCTTCGAGCAGTCCGATCACCTCGAACTGGCGCGGGCTGAAGGTGAGGTTGCCGCCGAGCAGCGGATTCAGCTCGAGGGGTATGGCCTTGACGAAACTGACCAGCGCCCGGCGAAAGGTCGGCTGCTCCTCGACGGGAAGCTGGCGTCCCCAAAGGAGGAGCCACTTCAGGCGGTCGCTGCACACGATGCGCTGGAGCGTGGTCATCTTCACCGCCAGCAATTCGTTGCGCTCGGTGAGGACGCGGAAATAATCGGACGCTCGCTGGAGGACCATGCCGAGGTCGGCGATCTCCCAGGGCTTCACGACGTATTGATAAATGTAACCGGTGTTCACCGCCTCGATGGCCTCGGCCAGGTCGGTGTAGGCCGTCGTGAGAATGCGCACGATCCGCGGGTATCGGTCCCGCACCATGCCGAGAAATTGCGAGCCGTGCATGTTCGGCATGCGCTGGTCGGAAAGCACGATGCCGATATTGGCGGATTCTCGCCGCAGCACTTCGAGGCCTTCCTCGGCGGAGCTGGCGGTGAAGATCTGGTATTTGGGAGAAAACGCCAACCGGAAATACTTCAGCGCCTTTTCTTCGTCGTCGACATAGAGAACGCCGCAGGTGGGTGTCGGATCGGGGTTTAGCATAGTTTTGGAATGCGTTCGGTGATGGGCAGGGTGATGGTAAAGACGGCGCCGCCGGAGCTGCGATTGCTCACGCCAATCGAGCCTCCGTGGGATTCCACGATGGTATGGCAAATGCTGAGGCCCATGCCCATGCCGGCGCCCACGTCGCGGGTGGTGAAGAACGCCTCGAACACGCGGCCAATGATGTCCGGCGGAATTCCCGGGCCGTTGTCGGCCACCTCGATCGTCGCGATTTCCTCCTCGACCGTCACCTTCACCGAAATGATCTTCACCGCGTTTGCGGGCATTTCCCCGAGCGCCTTGGCGGCGTTCACCAGCAGGTTGATGAACAGGTGAGTGAGCTGCGTCCGCTGGCCCTTCACCATGATGTCCTCCGGGATCTCGCTCTCGATCCGGACGCTTTCCAGCTCGCGAGCCGTCAATTTGCAGGCGTCGCGGAAGATGCCGTCGATCGAGAAGGTCGTAAGCTGCCCCTGCTTTTCCGGGTAGGCGAAGCTCTTGAGGTTCGTGATGACGTCGCGAATGCGGCCCATGCCCTCCTCGATGTCGGCGACGAGCTCCTGCATGTCGGGGCTGAGCGCGGCGCGGTTCTGCTGCGCAATGGAAACGGCGGTGAGCGTGTAGTTGAGCGGGTTGTTGATCTCGTGCAACAGGCCGGCAGAGAGCGAGCCGATGGCGTTCATCTTCTCGCTCTGGATGAGCATGAGCTCGGTGCGTTGCAGCTTCTCGACCGTGGCGCTCAGCTCCTCGTTGCGGTCTCGCAGGTCCCGCTGCAGACGCGCCGCGCGCAGCAGATTCGCCACCCGCGTCTTCACCTCCACGCTGCTGAACGGCTTCGTGAGGAAGTCGTCCGCGCCGGAGCCGAGCGCCTCGAGCTTCGATTTCTCGTCGATGCGCGCGGTGAGCAGCATGATCTTGAGGTCGCGATTGGCCGGGTTCTCCCGCAGCTCTCGGCAGACGGCAAGACCATCCTTCACCGGCATCATCCAATCGAGCAGCACCACCGCGGGCTCGTGCTCGGCGACGAGCGCCGCGACATTCCCGCCATGGCGCGTCTGAACCACGCGGTATTCCTCGGAGAGCAGCGCGACGACGAATTGCCGCATGTCGGTCTCGTCATCCGCGACAAGCACCACCTCGCGACCGTGTCCGCGTTCGGGCAGAGCGGTGTCCGGCTCGTCCGCATAGGCGCGGAGCGTGCGATCCGCCGAGCGAAAGGCCTTCTCGAATGGCTCCACGAACTCCGCCTCGCCCCCCGCGGAGGGAGCCGGTGGCGCCACGGGCTCCGTGGCGGCGGGCAGGGTGATCCGGAAGGTGGAGCCGTGGCCAACAATGCTCTCGACCTCGATGCGGCCGCCGTGCTGCTCGACGAGTTCGCGAACGAGCGCGAGACCGATTCCGACGCCCTGCACCTGGTTCGACGCGTTGCTGCGGACCTGGTGGAAGCGGTCGAAGACCTTGTCGAGATCCTCGGGAGGGATGCCGACGCCGGTGTCTTCGACCTCGAGGATCGTCGCCGCATCGCCAGCCCGCCAGCGCGCCGTGATGGAGCCGCCGGGTGGCGTGTATTTGATGGCGTTCGTCAGCAGGTTCACGAGGACCTTCTCGAGACGGGTGGGATCGGCCGTCACCGGCAGCGTGAGATCACCCTCCTCGGTTTTGATGCGGAGTTGCTTCGACAAACCAAGGTGACGCACGGACTCGACGATGCCCTTCACGTGCGGACCAAGGGCAAACGTTTCCTTGCGCAGAAGATCGGCGCCCTGGTCGATGCGGGTGAGATCGAGAAGATCGTTGATGAGCTTGAGCAACCGCAGGCTGTTCCGGTGAATCAGGATGAGCGCCTCGTGGGTGCGAGCGTCGAGGCGGTCGTCCTTTGCGAGCAACGA